>JBAZPE010000472.1:0-3051 GCA_041648375.1 Burkholderiaceae bacterium
GGATCTGCTCTCGGAAATCGAATCTCATCTGGGCATGGATGCGGTACCCTTTTCCTGGCCGGTGGGCATGGGCAAGGCGTTCGGTGGCGTGTTCGACATCCGCCAGGACCGCATGCGCGTGTTCCGCCCCGGTCAAGAACGGCGCTCGGACAACGACGATTTCATCGAAGGCCGCCACAACCCCGAGATTCTCAAGCGATTCGGCTCGGCGTTCACCCAGGCCGAAGGCGAAATCGAACTGATCGAAGCGGCCGCACCGGCTTTCGATCACCCGGCATTCCTGGCCGGCAAGCAGGCACCTGTGTTCTTTGGCTCGGCCATCAACAACTTCGGCGTGCAGGAGGTGCTGGACGCGCTGGTAGACATGGCGCCCAGCCCGGGCCCGCGGCAAGCCGTGCAGCGCACGGTGCTGCCCGAGGAGCCCAAGTTCACAGGCGTGGTGTTCAAGGTGCAGGCCAATATGGACCCCTCCCACCGCGATCGCGTGGCGTTCGTGCGCGTGGCCTCGGGTCGTTTCGATCGCGGCATGCGCCTGAAGGTGTGCCGTACCAACAAGGAAATGCGCCCGAACAACGTGGTGTCGTTTCTGTCACAGCGCCGCGAATTGCTCGATGAAGCCTATGCTGGCGATGTGATCGGCATTCCGAACCACGGTGTGTTGCAACTTGGCGACGTGCTGACGGAAGGCGAAACGCTGCAGTTCACCGGTCTGCCGTTCTTCGCGCCCGAACTGTTCCAGGCCGTCGAAGTCAAGGACCCGCTGCGCACCAAACAGTTGCGCACGGGACTTGCTCAGCTGGGCGAAGAAGGCGCCATTCAGGTATTCAGGCCAGTCGCAGCGGGGGGTTCGCTGCTGCTGGGCGCCGTGGGTCAGTTGCAGTTCGAAGTGGTGGCCCACCGACTGAAAACCGAATATGGAGCGGATGCCAGACTGATGCCGTCGCGCTACAACATGGCGCGCTGGATCACCTCTGAGGACCCCAAGGCCTTGCGCAAGTTCATGGATGCCAACGCTGCCCATATCGCCTATGATGTGGTCGACGCGGCGGCCTTCCTGGTCAGCTCGCACGCGCAACTGCGTGTGGCCGAAGAACTTTATCCGGATGTACGGTTTCACGCCATGCGCGAGCACGGCGGTCAGGTATTCAGTGCAAAAGCATGATATCGGGCATACAAGAGGAGTCGAGGTAGCCATGTCCTGGCGTATTTTGGTGATGACACTGCTGGTGGCGCTAGGCGTCTCGGCTTGGGGAGGCGTGCAGTTGGGCGACTGGCTGGTTCAGCACGCCCCGCAGGCCGCGCCCGCCCCGGGCGCTGACGACGATGGCGCGCAGGCGGTGCTCGATGCCAACGGCAAGCCGTATCTGGCTCAGCCCCCACAGCCGCGTGTCGATGGCACGCTCGGCGTGCCCGATAAACCCACTGCCGCGAACTGGAACATCCAGACGGTGTCGTTATTCGACGTCGTGAAGGATCCCAGTGTCACGCTCTCACGCTCTTCCATGACCGCAGGACAGGCTGCGGAAATTGCGCGGGCTGCTCGTTCTTCGTTGCCCGATGGCGACAACAACGACAGCGCGCTGGATACGGCGCCGGCCTATGGCCAGGGCGCGATCATGGCGTCAAGCTCGTTTTCCAGCGGAACGATGATCCGGTCGTCATCGCAGGCCGCCGGGTCGGGCAATGGCAACGCCCAAACGGGTGGTGGTGGCAACTGGCTTCCAGAGCTTCGCAATGAGTTGGCGCAGTGCGCCAACGCAGGGTTCTTCGAGCGTCCCACCTGTGCCTGGAATGCCCGCAACCGGTATTGCGGTCCGAATCAGGCCTGGGGTCGTGTCAACGAATGTCCACAGCGGCCATAATAAAAAAGGCTTCGATTTGAATCGAAGCCTTTTTTTTGTGGTCGGGGCGACTTATTCGTCTACGCCCGGCTTGATTTGGGACTGCAGGTAATTCTGCAGGCCGATCTGGTCGATCAGGCCGATCTGGGTTTCCAGATAGTCGATATGTTCTTCCGTGTCGTTCAGGATGTCCTGGAACAGATCACGTGACACGAAATCGCGCACCGACTCGCAATAGGCCATCGCTTCCTTGACGGTGGCCTGGGCGCCTTGTTCGACCTGCAGATCACAAGCCAGCAGTTCCGGCACGTTTTCGCCGATCAGCAGCTTGTGCAGATCCTGCAGATTGGGCAGACCGTCGAGCATGAAAATGCGGGAAATCAGGCGATCAGCATGCTTCATCTCCCCAATCGACTCTTCATACTCGTGCTTGCCGAGCTTCTCAAAGCCCCAATGGTTCAGCATGCGCGCATGGAGAAAGTATTGATTGATCGCCGTCAGTTCGTTGGTCAATTGCTTGTTCAGGAACTGGATGACTTTGGGATCGCCCTTCATATTTCATACTCCGAATAATGTGCAGCCCGAATAACGGGCCGAGCAGCGGCAATTCGCGCTGCAACCCGTGCAGACTAACACTGGAGGACCACGCTTCACCATAGGCAGCGTGTTGCAGTCGAGAGTCACTTACCGCTGCGATCCGAAACCGTGCAGAGAATGAGAATGACTATAGATGTGCGAACGTTCACACCCCCGGCGAGAAGCAGCAAGGCCTGGGAGCAGATGTGATGTGGAAAACCTTGCCAATCAGGCAGTCGCGCACTGCACGACAGGCCTCGATTTTTGTGACGTAGCGGCGTCGGCTGCCCGTTAGACACCACCAAACGAAATTGCAACCAAAAGCAACCAGTACGGAATTGTGCGTTGACTCGCACAATCCGGGGTCAGGTGGTGCCGATGGCCTAGGCCGCAGCGATGTGAATGACGGGATAGGGATTGGCTGCCGGTGCGCCTCGAACAGGCGCCACGAAGGGCTGCGTGACCACGTCGTGTGGCGCGCAGACACTGGAACAACGCCCGCCTGGCAAGTATTCGGCAGCCGTGTCAGCGCAGCGCCCGCAACAGGAGGCGACACCTAGATCGATATGCAGGTCATCGAGCGTGGTCGCACCGGCATCGACGCTGGCGCGGACTTGCCTCTCGGTAACTGCAT
>JBAZPE010000473.1:0-3050 GCA_041648375.1 Burkholderiaceae bacterium
TGCCGAGGTGATAGAAGATGGCAAGCTGATCAGCAGTCGCAAGCCGGACGACTTGCCTGCCTTTAATCGGGCCCTGCTTGCCCAGCTGGGTAAGTAGGGCATCCAGCCTTACACGCCACCGTTGCGTGTAGGTTCCGGGCGACTGTGGGCCAACCCCGCCTCGTCCTCATCGACGATGTGATCTGCCTGGCGTTCGGCGGGCTCGTCTTCCAGTTCCAGCGGTTCTACTCCAGCGCGCTCGCCCGTGCCGGTGGAATCAGAATCCCTGCCTCGCTGGGCAGGTGCAACGTCACTGCCAGAATCAGACGTGTCGCTGGGTCCGAGTGCGCCGTTGTCGCGACCAGGAATATCGATTGATGAGGTGTCATTGGTATCGTTCATTGGGTTATCCATGGTCAACTCCACTGTGGTGTCATACCCGTCACCTGAGGGTAGTTCAGGGTGATCGGTTGGTGCATGTAGTCGTCGTCACACGCACGTTGCATGCCGGGCCAGTCGTGGGAATGAAGGTTGCTGCCCAGGGTTGTCGTCAAGACCGATGTCGCTTCGCAATGTCGGAAGTGTCTCTCAAGGAGTTTCCATGTCGAATCAAATTCCACCCCCGTTTCCCGTTCCCGGTACAGACGACGGTGATCAGCCTGTGCAGCCCGATACGCCCGTGCCTGAAGAGGATCCGGCGCTTGAGGAAGAAGACTACAAATTGCCTCCGATGGAGCCTCCCGCGCCGATCCGCGAGCCACGCATTCCGGGCGCCTGATGCAGGAGCGCGACGCCATGGACGAGACCGTCATCATCGAGTTGTTGGCTTGGGAGTCGGCGCAACCTCTCGCACTGGCCGTGAGATTTGATGTGTTCGTTCAGGAACAGGGCGTGCCGCCCGAGCTTGAGCGGGATGAGCTCGATGCGAGCAGCCTGCACGCAGTGGCTCGCTTCCCGGATGGCAGCGTGGTCGGTACCGGCCGCTTGCTGCCCGACGGCCACATAGGCCGCATGGCTGTGGCCGACAGTGCGCGAGGGCAGGGGATAGGTGGGCGAATCCTTGAGGCGCTTGTCGATCGTGCGACTGAGCTTGGGCACCATCAGGTGGTGCTGAATGCGCAATGTCACGCCCAGCCTTTCTATATGCGTCACGGGTTCGTTGCCGAAGGCCCGATATTTGACGACGCAGGGATCGATCACATCTCGATGACGCGCACGTTGGCGAAGGCGAAAGCCTGACCTGCTTGCGCGTGGTGGGTCATGCAGACCATGACCGCCTGGCGCAAACCGAAAACGAGATAGGAGCGGGCAACAAAGCGGAAACGCGGGAGGAGCGGGCAACAAAAAACCCGCGCTAGCGGGTTCGATGTTCAAACGCTCAGGACTGCTTGAGTTGTCTTGCTATTGGTGCCCAGAAGAGGACTCGAACCTCCACACCTTGCGGCACACGGACCTGAACCGTGCGCGTCTACCAATTCCGCCACCTGGGCACTGCGTACGCTAACTACTGTTGGCGTATTGTACTTCATTTTAGCTCAGAACGTTTGCACCTGGATGCGGCCACTTTTAACGCGGCCCTTCTCTGAACATGGCGATCATGTGATCCTGCTTACGTGAGTAAGTAAGACCGCCTGTTTGCCCTGCCGTTACTGCTGGTCGCCGCTACTGCTTGCGCAGTACAACAACCTTCCTACATGCTGCCGTTCAGTTTGTTATCACTGTCATGCAGCTTTGCTTTAGAATTCCGTGGTGCCCAGAAGAGGACTCGAACCTCCACACCTTGCGGCACACGGACCTGAACCGTGCGCGTCTACCAATTCCGCCACCTGGGCAATGCGTATCGAGCAAAGACGCGCATTATAAATGGAAATTTCAGCTTTGGCAAAACGATCCAGTAACGACTCGAATAACAACAACCGCTCCTCTGCATCGCCGACGACGCCAGTCGATTTCGATCCTGATGTTCCCAGCCGCGAGGCGATGTTGACGACGTTGCGCGCCAGTGCCGCCCCCTTGTCGCCGGATGAGCTGGCCGAACGGATGGGTGTCAATCGCGAGGCCACGAGAGTCGGGTTCGATCGCCGACTCGCTGCCATGGAGCGGGATGGACAACTGATGCCGAACCGAAAGGGCGTGTTGCTCCTGGCTAACAAGCTGGACTTCATCGCAGGCAAGGTGCAGGGGCATCGCGACGGTTTCGGCTTCCTGCTTCGCGATGATGGCGGCCGGGACTTTTTCCTGTCGCCGCGCGAAATGCTCAAGGTGCTGCACGGCGATCGCGTGTTGGTCAAACCGTCGGGCGAGTATCGCGGCAAGCCCGAGGCAACCATTGTCGAAGTCATCGAGCGCAGGACCAACAAGCTTGTGGGTCGCATTCTGCACGAGCGCGGACTCTTTATCGTCGTTCCTGAAGATCAGCGGATCAAGCACGACATTCTGATTCCCCCGGCAGACATCAATGGCGCCCAGCATGGTCAGGTCGTCACCGTCGATATCGTCGAGCAGCCCACGCGCCATTCACAGCCCCTGGGTCGTGTGGCCGAGGTGCTGGGTGAAATCGACGACCCGGGCATGGAGATCGAGATTGCCGTGCGCAAGTTCGACGTGCCCGTGGCGTTCTCCGAGCGTGCAGAGAAGCAGGCCTCCAAGTTGCCGGACACGGTACGCAAGTCTGATCTCAAGAAGCGGGTCGATCTGCGAGATGTGCCGTTCGTCACCATCGATGGCGAGGACGCTCGGGATTTCGACGATGCGGTCTATTGCGAAGCGATCGACTTGGGCACGGGTGGACGCAAGCGCCCCGGATGGCGTCTGCTGGTGGCGATTGCCGATGTCAGTCACTACGTCCAGCCTAACGACGCGCTTGACCACGACGCGATCGAACGCGGGACCAGCGTGTATTTCCCGCGGCGCGTGATTCCGATGTTGCCCGAGTCGCTGTCCAATGGATTGTGTTCGCTCAATCCCCTGGTCGACCGGCTGACGCTGGTGTGCGATATGGTGATTCCAGCAACCGGTGCCAAGGCCGGCACGGTAACCGCCTACCAGTTCTACAACGCTGTCATTCATTC
>JBAZPE010000474.1:0-3046 GCA_041648375.1 Burkholderiaceae bacterium
GCGCGCGATCCTCGAGGATATAAGAATAAGCGTGACGCGCATCGATGCCGCAGCCGAGCGAGCGCGCATCATTGCGCGGGGCCGTGCAGGTCAACTGACGGTCGGGCTCGTCTCCTCGGCGCTATTTGAAACCCTGCCCCGCGCCTTGCGTGCGTTGCGCAAGGAGGCACCTGATGTACGCGTCGTGCTCAAGGAACTGAGCAACGTCGAACAGGCAGAGGCCCTGCAGAATGGCGAGATCGACATCGGATTGATGCACACGCCGGTAGCCGTAGGCGGTCGAATGCGTGAACGCCTGTTGGCCCGAGACCGTCTGCTTGCCGCCGTGCCCGACGATTTCGAGACTGCTGAAGATGGAACGGTTGGGCTGGCGCAGATCGCCCATGCCGGCCTGGTGATGTATCCCCAAGCGCATCTGCCTGTGCTGTATGCCGGCATCATGGATGCCATCCGCAAGGCAGGGCTCGACGCGCGGGTGGAGCAAGAAGCCAACCGCACCCTTACCGTGCTGGCGTGTGTCGCAGGCGGCTGCGGCGTTGCCCTGCTGCCCACGTGGATCCGCGCGCTGGAATTCAGTGGCGTGAAGTTCTGTGATGTGCGCGATGGGGCGGCACTGCCGAGCTTTGATCTCAGCGCAATCTGGCCAGCACGATCGCAGCCTGGGCTGGCGGATGTGTTTGCGAACCTGGATCTGGGAATGCGTTGATTCAGGCTGACTAGCGCCGGCAGATAGCAGGCTTTGTTAGATCTGGTTCGCCACCAGTCTCCTGGGCGGAGAACAAAATATCGCGCGTTTTTTGGTGTTTGCGCCCCTCTCCCCTCAAATCGCCCTAGGCTCTCACTGATCAACGTGACGGCTGATACCTGCGCGGCCGTCATCGTCATGATTTTTGGATACGACGGACGGTTCGATGCATATAAAACCTAATCGCTGGAGCCCTGGCTTCTCCAAACTACTTACTGGCGAAACGCTGTCTGCCATCAGTGGTTCAGCCGTCACGGTGGCGCTTCCCATCATCGCAGTGACACAGCTGCGCGCCAATGCATTTGAAGCTGCCGCAATGGCGGCCTGCGCCCAAGCCGCCCCTCTTCTATTCGGCCTGTCGGCGGGAGCCATCGCTGACCGTCTTGATCGACGACTGCTCCTGGTTGCGTGCAACACTGTCAGAGCCCTCATTCTGATCCTGCTCTTCACCTCGGTGCTGACTAGCACGCTGAATCTTCCGCTGCTGGGCATCGCTGGCTTTCTGCTGTCATGCACCCAACTCTTGTCAGAGGCCGTCATGGCGTCGGCCATCCCAGCGCTGGTCAAACGCAGCCAGTTGACCTGGGCGAACGGATGGTTTCAGGGTGTGGGTTCGACTGCACAGGCGGTCGGACCATTGACAGCGGGACTGACCATTCAATGGGGAGCAATGGGTCCGCTGTTCATGGCTACAGCGTTGGCCCATGTCGCGAGCTGCATGTTGTTTTCTCGATTGCATCTCAACGACGCACAATCCGACGCAAATGAGGACGTAGCTGATACCCACCTTGCTCAGATTCTTCAAGGTGTCATCTACATCTGGCGTGACCGTGTGCAACGCGCCATCGCAATCTCCACGGCCATTTTCAACTTCTTTCACGCCGCCTTCTTTGCCATCTTTCCGATCTACGCATTAACCGTTCTGGACCTATCACCTGCCACGCTAGGGATGCTCTTTTCAGGCGCTGGGTTGGCCGGCCTCGTGGCGGCCATGTGCGCCGAGCGTCTGATCAATCGCTTCAGCATTCCTGTCACGCTCATCGGCTCACTATTCATCATCCTGCCGTTTTCACTACTGGTGACCTTCGGCGCACTGACACCTTTCCCGTTCAACGCCATTCTGATCGTGATTGCTTTCGCAGGGTGGGACTTTGCCGTGGTACTTAACATCGTCATTGAACAATCGATCAGGCAGGCAACCGTGCCCTCGGATCTCGTGTCTCGTGCATCCTCGACTCAGCGATTCGTTTCGTGGGGACTGGACCCCATAGGTGCGCTCGCAGGCGGTGCACTTGCCGTATCACCGCTTGGGCTGAGCAACGCATTGACGTTGTCCATGTGGGGAATGGGCTTGGCAGGCTTGGTGTTGCTCTTCAGTCGGGACATACGTGCCTTGCCAAGGGCGTTTGCGGATGATCCGGAGGACGAATGAGCGCTGTTGCCCTATCGGGCGGTAAGGGGCAGCGTCCAAAGATACTCATCGCTCGTCTCACCTTTGAAGAAATCGGCGCCAACGATATATTCAGAGCAATGAAATCCAAGTTTTTGGACAAGCGATATCGATGAAGTATTGCGGGTGTCGATATATGCCCTGACTTCGCTCACGCTATAGGTAGACGCGAGCACATCTAAAGCGGCTCGGCACCCTTCCCGTGCGAATCCCTTGCCCTGATGGTTCGTAAACACGAAATAGGCAAGTTGTGCGACGTTGCTATTGAAAATTGTGCACTCGATCAGCCCCACTAGTTTATTAGTGCCACGCTCTCTCATGAACCAATTCACCCAACGTTCTTCCCCATTGGACGACGCTCCACGATCCAATATCTGATAACGATTGATTAGTGCCGACACGCTCTCGGGCGGATTAGTGGGTATGTATCGATATAGAAGATCATCCTGCCAGTACGAAACCGATTCGCGGGCATGATCGATCTTGAGTGGCTCCAGAACAAGCCTGGACGTGAACAGATATTCTGGTCGAGCAGGCACCGTCAACATGGCTGACCAACCTGCGACATCTGCATCTGATTCCTGGCACTCAATGCCTCTCGAAGGCTGTTTCCCAACATCTCGATCTTCGCCGAAATCTGCATGAAATAAGTGTTCAGTGCGACCAGTGCGCCGATGGAGACGCTGTCGCGCCATTGGTAGAGGGCCAGCCCGTTTGCCAAAACCATAGCCGCGATGACGGGGACCATACTGATCGCACGCAGCTTATAACGGGCCTGATTGATACTTGAAACAGCGTCGTACCAGGCATTGATGTGCGGCGTGAGGCTCACGCTGTCCTTGAGCGTCTCT
>JBAZPE010000475.1:0-3045 GCA_041648375.1 Burkholderiaceae bacterium
ACTTGGTTGACGCCGACGGCCTGGGTGACGCCGGCGACTTGATTGACGCCGGCGGCCTGGGTGACGTGGACGATTTTCGCGATGTGGACGACCCGAGCGACTTGGCTGATGTCGAGGCGTTTTGCGGTGTCTCTTTCGTGATGGCGCTGGCCGGTTTATCGGTGCGCAATCCCCGGAACACGCCATGACGAATTCGACCCGCGCTGGTCCAATCGGAGAAGGACACCTCCGCCACCGCCGTAGGAGCGACCCACGTCGCGCCACGCGCCGCGTCGGCAGGCACCTTCAACGCAGGCTCGTCCGTCTGCATAGCCTTCAGCGCGCGGGACACCGTGGCAAGTGTGGTGTCGTTGAACCCGGAGCCTACATTGCCCACATAGCGCAGCGCACCGTCATCGTCATGGACTGCCAGCAGCAGTGCACCCAGACCCGAACGCGATCCTTTGGGCTTGGTAAAGCCCACGATGACGAACTCCTGGCGGCGGGTGCACTTCAGCTTGACCCATGTGGGCGACCGTCGCGACACATAAATCGAATCCCGCCGTTTGGCGATTACCCCTTCCAGCCCCATCTGGCAGGCTGACTTCACCAGTTGGTCGGCTGGTACATCGAAGGCCTGACTGAATCGAACGACATCGGATCCCAAAGCGTGCACCGCCTGCTCGACCAAGGCGCGACGCACGTCCAGCGACTCCTGGCGCATGTCGCGCCCGGCGATTATCGGGGCGTCGAAAACGAAATAAATGATGTCTGCGGTCTGATCGCTGTCGAACGCATTTTGAAGCGCACCAAAATCCGGCGCGCCCTTCTTATCCATGATGACGATTTCGCCGTCCAGCCAACTCAGGTCCATATCCAATGCAGACAGCGCCTGCACGACGTGAGGGAGCTTGTGGGTCCAGTCGTGACCGTTGCGCGTGAACAGCCGGATACCGTCGCTATCGATGCGCGCGGTGATTCGATATCCATCGAACTTGATCTCGTACAACCACTCTGTCGGATTCGGCGGGGCCTGGTCGACCAGCGTGGCGAGCTGGGGCGCGAGGGTCTCGGGCAACTGTTTGAGCGCCTTCCCAGGCAGATCGTCTCCGTGGGTGGCTGTCTTTTTTGCGACCGACTTCCCCGTTGCCGCTGCGCCTGCAGTAGCCTTGCCGGTGGCGGCTTTCTTTACAACCGTCTCGCGGGTTTTTGTCTTCTTTACCGCACCGTGGCTGGTTGCTGCCTTCTTCACCACCGCTTTGCTGGCAGTTGCCTCCTTCACAGCTACTTTGCCGGCAACTGATTTTTTCACTGCTGCGTTGCTGGCCGTCAGTTTCTTCACTGCTGCGTTGCTGGCCGTCGCTTTCTTCACCGCTGCTTTGCCTGCTGGTTTCTTCACTGCGGCTTTTGCCGATCGCAGAGGCACGATGCTATCGGGCAAGGCCTCGACAACGTCGAAGTCGTTTTTCCGCTTCGCAAAGCTATCCCTATCTTTGATGAGCAACCAGACCGGTTTGCTGCCCTCGGCGTTTTTCATCTTGACCAGGGCCCACCGCCCCTTGAGCTTGTACCCGTCCAGATCGAACTTCAGGTGGCCCTCGGCAAGCCCCGCTCGGGCGTCGCCCACCGGTGTCCATGTGCCTTCATCCCAGATGATGACGTCGCCCGCCCCATACTGCCCTCTCGGAATGACGCCTTCGAACTGGTTGTAGGCGATGGGATGATCCTCGACCTGGACAGCCATGCGCTTGTCTGCGGGGTCGTAACTGGGTCCCTTGGGCACTGCCCAACTGCGCATGGTGCCGTCGAGCTCCAGCCTCAGGTCGTAATGCAATCGTGTGGCCCAATGCTTCTGGACGACAAACGCACGCGATGCGTCGTTGGCTACGCCGCCCTCTTCAGGCTCACTGGTCACCTTGAAATCGCGCTTCGCGCGATAGGTGCCCAGCGGATCATCAGTCGGTGACCTGGTCATCGCACTCCCCAAAAAAAAGGGCCCGGTCGCAGCCGGGCCCTTTGACGCATGGTTGCAAGCGCAGTTGCACATATCAACTACCTACCTGCAAGCCCACCCGACATCTCTATTACACGTGATCGCGCGAACGACCACCCCACACTGCGGCGATGCAGGCGCTCAAGGCACCTACCAGCAGCGAGAGCAATGCCCACAGCGCGAAGCCAGCAGCGGCCTTGCGTGCCTTGTCGGCAGCTTCCAAGGCCTTGTTCTTGGCTTCTTCAACGGTCTTTTTGGTCTGAGCAATGCCGTCATCGATGCGCTTCTCAGCGGTAGGCTGGTCGACACCGGTCTGCGCAGCCACGACGCTGGCGACATACGACTTGTCTTCCTGGGTCATATCGCCGCGACTGATGCTGCGACCCACAATGCGGGCCACCTCGGCACGTGCATCACGGGGGTTGGCCGCCGGATCGACACGACCGCCACGGAACAGCGAGTCAACCATGCCGTCGATATCCATCGAACGCATGCCACCGTTGGCCTGCGCCATGTCGGCCGCACCACCCACCGCCGTCGACACGGCCGAGCCTGCCCCAGCGACCGCGCTGGCGCCCACCCGTGCGGTACCGCCGATGACAGACGACAGCACCGAGGTCAGCATGACGGCACCGATCAACGCACCCACCGCCCACACCAGGAACCCATGCGCGGTATCGCGAAAATGCGCTTCATCCGAATGCGTGTTCACCCACTTGGTGCGCAGACGACCGGCCATGTAGCCGCCCAAGCCGGCGGAAATGATCTGGGTAAACATCAACCAGACAATGGCGCCGATGCCGATGGCGGCAGCCGAGGCCCCATCATTGGCCCATGGCGATGCGGAGGCAAAGCCGATGCTGGAACCAGCGGTCAGCAAAGTCATGGACAGTGCGGCGCTGGCAACGGCGCCAGCGAACACTGCCGCCCAGGATACGGCCGAGCCGGACGATTCGCCGTGAGCCATCGTCGCGACGGGCACATCCGTACGCAAATGGGTGGTATTCATAGGTGCCTCCAAAATTTCATCTAAAACCCGATCCAGCATTCATAAAGTGGAGCGGGCAGTTGCT
>JBAZPE010000476.1:0-3036 GCA_041648375.1 Burkholderiaceae bacterium
GGCCGAGGCGGTTTTCCGCCTGCTGTGGAAAGAGGTGGGTGGCACATTCAAGGGCTCGGTGCGCACGGGCAGCACCCCCCCTGCGGCTGTGCTGCTGACCAGCCACGAATCGCCCACCCTGCTGGAGGCAATCCGGCTCATCAACAAACGCTCCAATAATGTGATGGCTCGTGCCCTGCTGCTGACCTTGGGCGCCGAGCGCGGGCGTCGGCCCGCCACGGTGCAAAGCAGCGGCGATACCGTCAATCAGCTGTTGTCGGCCCAGGGGCTGGCGATGCCCGAGCTGGTGCTGGATAATGGCGCCGGGCTGTCGCGCAATGCGCGCATCTCGGCGCAGAGCATGGCCGCCATGCTGCACACCGCGTGGCGGTCCTCACTCATGCCCGAATTCGTGTCCTCGTTTGCCATTGCCGGCGTGGATGGCACCGTGCGTCGCCGCATGCGTGATGTTGCCACCCAGGGCATGGCACACTTGAAAACCGGTTCGCTGCGCGACACCCGGGCACTGGCGGGCTATGTGCTGGGTGCCAGCGGGCGACGCTATCTGGTGGTCAGCTTCGTCAATGACGATCGGGCCGAGGCGGTGCGGGGGTTCAACGATGCGTTGATCACCTGGATCGCCGAGCAATAAATTCAACTCAATGACTATCTTGGAGTTTCCTCATGGCCGTGCATGAAATCCGGCATCCTCTCATTCGCCACAAGCTGGGCATCATGCGGCGCGCCGACCTCAGCACCAAAAGCTTTCGGGAGCTGTCGCAGGAAGTGGGCGCGTTGCTGACGTATGAAGCGACCAAGAACATGCCTTTGTGTGCACACACTGTGCAGGGCTGGTGCGGAGACGTTCAGGTCGAGAAGATCGCGGGCAAGAAAGTAACGGTGGTGCCCATTCTGCGCGCCGGCATTGGCATGCTCGACGGCGTGCTCAGCCTGATCCCGGGCGCCAAGGTCAGTGTGGTGGGCATTGCGCGCAACGAAGAAACGCTGGAGGCGCACACCTATCTGGAACGACTGGTGGGTGAGCTCGATCAGCGTCTGGCTTTGATCGTGGACCCGATGCTGGCCACCGGTGGGTCGATGATCGCCACGATCGACATGCTCAAGCGCGCCGGTTGCAAGGAAATCCGCGCGCTGGTGCTGGTCGCGGCGCCCGAGGGCATCGAGGCCGTTACCGCACTGCATCCCGATGTCGAAATCTACACCGCGTCCATCGATGATCGCCTGAATGAGGACGGCTACATCATGCCGGGATTGGGCGACGCGGGCGACCGCATCTTCGGTACGCGTCAGAAAACGGACTGACCTGCGCGAGGGCGCGGCACAGGGGGCGTGCGATGGCGCAGTTGCCCGGCGAAGGGGTATATGACCGGATGTCGACGGTGTGCCATCTGCGCACGACGCCTGTCGGTCCTCGCGGCCGATACGCCCGCGTAGCTAAGGCAGCGTTGATGTAGGCGTGTCGGCAACCGGGTCGCCATGGTCTTCGATCAGGGCACCGAACCACGACAGGCGAGCGGCCAGTGCGGCGACTTCACCCACGATCAGCAACGACGGTGACTGCACCGCGTGGCGGCGGGCCGCGGCGGGCAGTTCACCTAGTGTCGTGGCCAGCACCCGCTGGTGCGCCCGACTGCCGTTCTCGACAATGGCAACAGGCGTGTCGGGGTGGCGGCCATGCTCGGTCAGCTGGCGCGTGAGCGTGTCCAGCTGTGCCACACCCATATAGAAGGCCAGCGTCTGACGCTCGCGCGCCATGGCCTGCCAATCGATGGTGTTCGTGTCCGATGCGCCGTGCGCCGTCGCCAGATGCAACGATTGTGAATAGTTGCGGTGGGTGAGCGGGATCCCCGCATAGGCGGCACAGGCACAGGCTGCGGTCACACCGGGCACGACCTCGAAGCGCACATCATGTTGGCGCAGGTACTCCAGTTCTTCGCCTCCCCGGCCAAAAATGAACGGGTCACCGCCCTTGAGTCGAACCACCCGTTTGCCCGCGCGGGCGTGCTCCACCAGCAGGGCATGGATGCGAGCCTGCGTGGCATGATGGTCCTCGCCCGGCTCTTTGCCGACCGATATCCGGTCGGCATCGCGGCGCGCCAGTGACATCACCTCGCTGCTCACCAGCTTGTCATGCAGAATCACGTCGGCTTCATTCAGGGCGCGCAAGGCCTTCAGCGTCAACAGTCCAGGGTCGCCGGGACCGGCGCCCACCAGCACGACGCTGCCCACGACCGGGCCGGCAGGGGTGTCGAGTTCGGCCAGCAGCGCTGCTTCGGCTTCTTCCGGCCGGGCCTGGCGCAGCAGCGCCGCCACCGGGCCATCCAGCAGCCAGTCATAGAAGGCGCGCCGTGGGCCCATTTCCGCACGCTGGCGGCGAATGTGCAGGCGGAACTTGGCCGAGAGGGCAGCCAGCGGCCCCAGCGTGTGGTCGAACAGGGATTCGATGCGCTCGCGCATGCGACGCGCCAGCACGGGCGCCACGCCCGAGGACGATATCGCCACGACGAGCGGCGAGCGATCGACGATCGAAGGCACCTGGAAGGAAGACAGGGCGGGATCGTCGACCACGTTGACCAGCATGCGTCGCGAGCCTGCTGCGTCGGCGACTTGCGCGTTCACTGCACGGTCGTCCGTTGCGGCAATGACCAGCCAGACGATATCGAGCCAGGCCGGATCAAAGCAGCCCAAGTGGTGCGTAACTCTGCCTTCGTCACGCAATCGATGCAGGGTGTCGCTCAGCTCGGGGGCGCCCACCATCACCACGGCACCCGCCTCCAGCAGCGCTTCGGTCTTGCGCGTGGCGACCGCGCCGCCGCCGACGACCAGCACGGCGCGGCCTTTGAGATCGGCAAAAAGTGGGAACAGAGTCATGAGCAGGGTGTGGTTTGAAAAGCAGTGGGAGCGTGACAAGAGGCCGGAGCCAGCCACGAAGTGTAGGCAAGTGACCGGGCAGACCGAACGATGGGCTTGCTATGTCAACATAACCAAAAGCTATATCAATTTCCAGAAATGAATGTGTTCGGAAATGAGGTGCCT
>JBAZPE010000477.1:0-3030 GCA_041648375.1 Burkholderiaceae bacterium
AGGCCACCGGCACGACGAATAAAGTCAGTAGTGTACCCAGCGACAGCCCCCCGACCAGCACCCAGCCGATCTGGCGGCGGGATTCGGCGCCTGCACCCGTGGCCAGTGCCAGGGGCACCACGCCCAGCACCATGGCGCCGGTGGTCATCAGAATCGGGCGCAGGCGCATGACGGCAGCCTCCGACACGGCCTCGACCACGGATTTACCCTGGTCACGCAACTGATTGGTGAATTCGACAATCAGAATCCCGTGCTTGGTGATCAGCCCCACCAGCGTGATCAGCCCGATCTGGCTGTAAATGGACAGCGTGCCCCCCGATAGCCACAAGGCCAGCATCGCCCCGGTAATGGAAAGCGGCACCGACATCATGATGACCAGCGGATTGCGCCAGCTTTCGAATTGCGCCGCCAGCACCAGGTAGATGAACCCCAGCGCCATGCCGAACACCAGGTAGATGCTGCCCGACGCACTGCGGAACTCGCGTGACTGGCCATCCAGATCGGTGATGACCGTATTGGGCAGCACCTCGGAGGCAACCTGCTCCATATGATCAAGCACCTGGCCCAGGCCATAGCCCGGCGCCAGCGCCGCATCCACCTTCACCGCCCGCAGCCGATTGAAGTGATTCAGCGATTGCGGCGACACCCCTTCCTTCACCGTCAGCAGGTTGTCCAGCTGCACCATGCTGCCATCACCGGCGCGCACATAGATACCGGCAATATCCGTAGTGTTCACTCGATCACGCGGCGCGACCTGCACGATCACGTCATATTGCTCGCCTTCGTCCTTGTATCGGGTCACCTGGCGCCCGCCCAGCATGGTCTCCATGGTTCGACCCACCACCGCCACATTCGCGCCCACATCGGCCACGCGCTCGCGGTTGACCTGCACGCGCAGCTCGGGTGTGTTCAGACGCAAATCTGTGTCGATGTTGACCAGACCGGGATAGTCACGCAGCGCGGCCACATAGCCATCCACCAGCTTGGCCAGTTCGGCATAGGGCGCCTGGCTCATGATGATGAACTCCACCGGCTTGGCGCGAGAACTCTGCCCAAGTGAAGGCGGGTTGTTGGCCACCGCCCTCACCCCCGGCACACTGGCAAACAGCGGACGCAGGGATTCGGTAATCGACTGCTGCGTTCGTGTGCGCTCTTCCCAGGGCTTCAGGCGCAGAATCGCCGTGCCGTCGGTCACCGTAGGAAAGCCCACCGTGATCTGGCTGCCGCTGGCCTCGGGAATATCGCGATAGAACGATTCGATTTTCAGCATGCTCTCCTGCGTATAGGCAGGGGTCGAACCCTCGGGTGCGGACACCACTCCGAACACCACGCCACGGTCTTCGACCGGCGCCAGTTCGTTCTGCACCACACCGAACAGCGCCGCACCACCCAAGGCGGTGCCCAGGCCGATGATGACCACCACGGCGCGCGCGCGCAAGGCCCATCCCAGCGACCGGCGATAGCCCGAGGCCAGCGCGTCAAGCCAGCGTTCGATCATCATGACGGCGCGGTTGGGCTTGGGGTTGTGACGCAGCATCAGGCTGCACATCATCGGGGTCAGGGTCAGCGCCACGAAGCCGGACACCACCACGGCACCGGCCAGGGTCAGCGCAAATTCGATGAACAACCGACCGGTTCGACCGGTGGCAAACGCAAGCGGTGCATAAACCGTCACCAGCGTGAGCGTCATGGCGATCACCGCGAAGCCGATCTCGCGTGAACCGAGAATAGCCGCTTCCCGCCTGGGCATTCCGTGTTCGATATGGCGGTAGATGTTCTCCAGCACCACGATGGCGTCATCGACCACCAGACCGATCGCCAGCACCATGGCCAGCAGGGTCAGGGTGTTGATGGAAAAGCCGAACAGATACATCAGCCCGCAAGCCCCGACCAACGAGACCGGAATGGTGACGATCGGAATGATGCTGGCGCGCACATTGCGCAGGAAAAAGAAGATCACCAGCACCACCAGGATGATGGCTTCCATGATGGTGGTGAAGACTGAACTGATCGAGCGCTCGATGAAGACCGATGTGTCGTAGGCAATCGTCAGACTCATGCCGCCTGGCAAGGTCTGGTTGATCGCCTCGACCTCCCGCCTGGCCGCCTGGGACAGGTCCAGCGGGTTGGCTGTCGACTGCCGCGTGATGCCGATGTTGATCGCCTGCTTGCCGTTAAAGCGCGACAGAATTCGGTCGGTATTGGCCGCCACCTGCACGGTTGCCACATCGCGCATGCGCACCGGGTAACCCGACACATTGGCCACGATGATGTTGTTGAACTGATCCACCGTCTGCAGATCGGTCGAGGACACCACCGTGAATTCGCGTGCACGTGATTCGATCCGTCCGGCGGGAATTTCCACGTTCTGGTTCGACAGCGCCGTCTCGACATCCTGCACCGTCAGCGAATAGGCCGCCAGCTTGTCGCGATCGACATAAATGCGCATCGAGGGCAGACGTTCGCCGAACACGCGCACTTCCGCCGCCCCCGGCAACACCGACAGACGCGTCTTGATATAGCGCTGAATGTAGTCCGAGGTCTGAATGACGGAATAGCTGCCGGATTCCACTGCGATGTAGATGATGGGCTGGGAATCGGCTTCCACTTTCGCGATGATGGGCTCATCCACTTCATCGGGCAGGAACCGGCGCGCACGCGACACCTTGTCACGCACTTCGGCAGCGGCCGCATCGGGGTCACGCGACAGATTGAATTTGATGTTGATCAGACTGCGCTCGGAACGGCTGCGCGAGGTCATGACATCCACGCCTTCGATACCGGCGAGCTGATCCTCCAGCGGCTTGGTCACCTGCGATTCGATCACCTCGGGCGAAGCGCCCGCATAGGTGGTATCCACAGAGACAATCGGCTCATCGATGCGCGGATACTCGCGCACGGTGAGCCGACTGTAGGAGATGATGCCGATCAACACGATGATCAACGACAGCACGGTCGCAAAGACCGGCCGCTTGATGCAGGTTTCCGATATGCGCATGACGGGTTAGCCGGGAGCCGTCGGTGCCAGGG
>JBAZPE010000478.1:0-3026 GCA_041648375.1 Burkholderiaceae bacterium
ATTGCAGTCGACGCCCGGCTTATTCCGTAAGGTCGTCCTTTCGCCTGCCTATCATATGAACCATAGAAAAGGTTTTAGGCTTGTTGAAGAGCGCGACTATGGTTCCCAGCGGCGACGGGAATCCCCACTCCATCGTAGGGGACTTGAGCGCACTGGATGCGATCGCTATTGTCAGTTGGCTGCTAATCATGGCGAGTCTGCGATTTCCGTTCGGCGAGACGAAGGGCACGCCGGTCGCGTTCAGGTCAGGATGAAATATGACAGAAGGCAAGCTGCTTCATGGTCCATATAAAGGCCCAGCGGCAACGCAACGCCGCTGTGGAGCACGTGGTCCCTGAGCTAATTGACCTTGATATCCGCCTGCTTCGCCAGCGTCTTCCACATCGGTATTTCGGTCTTCACGATTTGATCCAGTTCCGCCGACGTGCCTCCAACGACCACTGCACCCTGCGCAAGAAAAGCTTCCTGAATCTTTGGATCGTTGGCCGCCTTGGCGACTGCACCCTGAATTTTCTGGACAATAGCCACAGGCGTGTTCGCAGGCGCGAACATCGCGTACCAGGAGTCGACGTTGAAGTCCTTGATGGTTTCCGACACCGACGGCACATCAGGAAGGACAGGCGTGCGCTCCTTGGTCGACACCGCAAGCGCTTTCAGGCGACCACTCTTGACGTGCTGGGTCACCGAAGGGAGCGATACCCAAAGCAAAGGAATCGTCCCGCCCAATACATCGATCGTGGCCGGTCCGCCGCCTCGATAGGGGACGTGTGTCAGATTCAGCCCGGTCCGCAGTTTGAAAAGTTCGCCGGCAATATGGCTGGGCGACCCCGTCCCGGCCGTTCCGAACGGCACTTCATTCTTTTGCGCCTTGGTGTAGCTAATCAGCTCTTCCAGAGAAGATGGAGGAAATGCCGGATTGGCCACCAGGATTTGTGGCGCCGAAGCGACCAGGGTAATCGGGGTGAAGTCGCGTTCCGTGTCGAACGACAAGCTGTCGTAAATGGCCGGATTAATGGTGTGCGACGATAGGGTAATCAGCAAGGTATAGCCGTCTGGCTTGGCCTTGGCGACGATGGCCGTGCCGATGGTGCCACCTGCGCCGCCTTTGTTTTCTACGACCACTTGCTGGCCCAGCGCACTTGTCATCGGACCCTGCAGCAGCCGTGCTGCCACATCCACACTACCACCCGCAGGATACGACACGATAAGATTGATCGGCTTGTCGGGATAGCTGTCGGCGCTTGCGGCCAGCGCGGGTGACGTTGTCAGCCAGCCGCCGATCGTCAGGGCAAACAGGGCGTGTCGCGTCCGTTGTCCAAACGCCTTAGTAAAAAGATGGCGAGCATGGCAGCTAGCGGTGATCATGTGGTGTCTCCTCATATTAATTAGTAGCGAATAGGCGAGCCCTCGCTTTTGTGAAGCCAGTCTAACGATTCTGAGGCGTACGACAATGATTCTGAAATACAGAACAGTGATAAGCAAAGGCGTGAGATGAACAACACCCTTGAGGATGGCTTGCGAATCATGGACTACCTGGCCTATGCCGAGCGGCCCATGTCACTGACTGAGATTTCGACATCTCTGGAGCTTGGCAAAAGCAAGACACACCGGTTGCTGCGGACACTGATCCAGGCGAACTTTGTTTTTCAGAATGATGGCTCGAAATACATCGCTTCGATCAAGCTCTGGAAGTTAGGGTCGGCCATGCTCAGGCATACGACATTGCGCTCTGTGGCGGAATCGGAGATGCAGAATCTAATGGAACACACGGGCGAGAGCGTGCACCTGTCGGTGCTCGAAGACCTGGAGATCGTGTATTTGCACAAGATCGACAGCGATCACCCGGTGCGCGCATATAGCCAGATTGGCGGCAGAATGCCCGCGTTTCAGGTCGCCACTGGAAAAGCGATGTTGGCTTTCAAGAGTGATGACGCACTCAAGGCGATTTATCGCGACTCTCTGACCAAGGGTTTTACAACCCGGAAAACTGAAGTTCAGTTTCTGGAGGAAATGAGAGGCGTGCGCGAGACCAGAGTTGCCGTCAATCATGGGGAGTATCGAATCGGTGTGCACGGGGTGGCGGTTCCGATTGTCGACAGGCAGGCTTGCGTGGTCGCCGCGCTTGGCGTTTCCGGGCCTGCGCATCGATTTGGCGCACGACGTGTGGATGTCATGACCAAGGCGATCAAGCAGAGCGCGGGCGTGATCGCCGAAAAGCTCTTCGGATCGTCTCCAGATATTCCCTGGCATCGTTTTGATTGATCATTTTGAAAAGATCAGCCCTCGGTGATAATGCAGTTCCCTGTCATGACAAGTGCACATGCCTGAATATCTGCTCTACGGGCTGGTCGTGATCGCTCAGATCATCTCGATTTCGATTTTTGTGCTGATCATCCGACACGCCAGGCGCAAGTCTCACGACCAGGCCTCAACGCTGAACGACGTAGAGCGTGCGGCACCTCGCGAGGACGGGCCTCTGTCCATGACGCCTATTGCGACCTTCTCCGGCATTGTCGGTGTGCCTTGGTGGGTGAGCGTCGCCAAGAACAATAGTGATCCAGAGCTGGTTCTGAGCCAGCATTCGATGCGCTATTCGGTGCAGTGTCACCGCTCGCGTGCCTACGAAGACCTGGCCTGCGTCGACGTTCGCACGGCATGGGGCACCGCGAGCGTGATTTTTCGCTTCAAGGGGTCACCCTGGACGTTCAGTGCCAACATGGGCCATCCCGAGCGCGTCGCGCGTGTGCTGAAGGCGCTGCCAGCTACCGTTCCCTTCACCCGGCGCGCCTCCGTGTTGCTCACCAGCCAAAACCTGGCGATATGAACCTCAAAAAGGGTCTCAGGCTCTTGGTCTTTCTGCTGAGAACGGCCGCCTTGCTGTGGGTCGTTTTTTTCGGCTTTGTGACAGCCGGCCAGGGCGGTCTGCTCTGGGTCAATTATGGTGAGTTCATTCTGTGGCGCGTGCTGGCTCCTGCATTCGGGGTACTCGTCATTGCATGGCTGATCGCCAGACTCATCAAGGGATG
>JBAZPE010000479.1:0-3017 GCA_041648375.1 Burkholderiaceae bacterium
TGCGGTGGTCGGTCACACAACCGAACATGAGCAGATCGCCGCGCTGATGCGCAACGGCAAGTTAAGTGACCAGGCGCTCAAGCTGGACATCGACCCGGTCATGCTCGCCGGGTTTGCCAGTATCGATGCCAGCGGATGGGGCGTGGTAGTGATGCGCTCACGAGCCGATGTGCTTTTTCGGCTGAATGAGCTCACGGTGCGCACCCTGTACACCGCGGCACCGCTGATTGTGTTGTCCTTGATTCTGGTGGGCTGGCTGGCCACGCGCATCACGCGGCCTTTGCGTACTTTGGCCAGTCTGGCCCATACGATGGACCACCCGCAAACCACTACGCGGTTACAGCAGGCGCCCGACTGGTTCGTTGAGGCGGCGCAGCTCAAGCATGCTTTGCTGACCGGCCTGTGGGCGATCAATCACAAGATACGAAATCTGCGGCATGAAAGCGCGACCGATATGCTTAGCGGGTTACTCAATCGGCGTGGGCTGCGTGCGGCGCTGGACGAGTTGAACGCCAATCAGACGCCTACGGCCATTATTGTGCTGGATATCGACCATTTCAAACGCGTGAACGATACGTTGGGACACGATGGAGGCGACGCCATCATTCGCATGATGGCCGAACGCATGCGACGCACGTGCCGCGCGGGCGACATCACGGCCAGAACCGGTGGGGAGGAGTTCGTGATGCTGTTGCCGGAAACCACGGCAGCCGAGGCGTGGCATATCGCGGAGCAGCTTCGCCGCGATATTCATGAAACGCCAACGACCAGCGCAATGCCGATTACGGTGTCCTGCGGCATCGCACAAAGCCCGACCAACGCGCGTGACCTGGATCAGGCATGGCAGCTTGCCGACAAGGCGCTTTATCGCGCCAAGCGCTCCGGGCGCGACTGCAGTTTCGTGGCAGAGCAAACGCCGGAAGACGATGCCCGCCACACCAGAGGTCGCATGACCTGACCCAGCATCGGCTTACCGCGCACCCTTGCGGGGTGCGGTAGCCTTCACGGGCTGCTGCTTGAGCTGCTGCAGCATGGTCTTGCACTGATTGTCATCGTCGCCCGCGCTCGGCGCGACCAGGGCAAGGACGCCCGCGATCGGTGTGAGCAAGGCGCCCAAGGCGACCATGCCTGCACCGCGTGCGGCGAGGGGCAACACCTGAACGCCTGCATCGGGGTTCTTGAATGTGCCTTTCACATACAAGGGCGAGCGCAGTGAGAAGATGCGCACGCCTTTGCTCTTGGGTGTGATATCCAGATCCAATGCTTCGTTCTTGAAGTTCGCCGTGCCATCGATGCTGACCAGCGCGTTTTCGGTATCGAACAGGAAGGCGTTGGTGCGCATCAGTCCATTCTTGATATCCAGATCGGCAGCACCGCAATTGATCTGCACCTCATCGTCACCGAAGAGCTTGCTAATCACGTAGTTGCCCACGTTCAGGCCCGCGATTTCCATCAGGCTACGACTGATCACGCCGTCGTTCACCAACATTTTGACTTCACCATTGGCGGTGCCCATCAACGCGGATACCGAATTGCCCACACCTGCCAGGGCGATATCACCATTGAGCTGACCCAGGCTTTTCTGCATGACGGACGCGTCGGCAAACAACTGTTTCAGGCGCAACTGGCGCGCACTAATCTTTGCACGACCCTGCATGGGAGTGGCAGCGCCATTCAAGCTGATGGTCGACGCAATCGAGCCGCCCGCCATGCCAAACCGCAGGGGGTCCAGGGTCAACTTGCCGTTGTCCATGATGGCATGCGCGTTCAGATCAGACAGCGGCAGCTTTGCGCTGTGGACGATACGCTTGGCGGTCAGCTTGACGTTGGCGTCCATGACATTCCAACGATCGGTGCGGAACTCACTAATGGGCAAGGCCTTGGCCGAAGGCTGCTTCCTGTTGCCGTCACCCGGTGGCTCGGCGCCCCCGGACTGCACGCCCACGAGTGGGCCCAGATCTTCGAGCCGAAGCTGGTTCGACCGCAGGTTACCTGTGAGTTTAGGACGGGGCTTGGCGGTGTTGAAACTCAGATCGCCATGCAGATCACTCTTGCCGACCGCCCCGTTGAAATTGCGGTATTCGAAGAGCGCACCTTCCGGGCGACGCAATTCGGCAACCAGGTGCCCGTCGGTGGCGTACGGCGGTGTATCTGGCAGCGTGACGCCGATGAGCGGATAGAGATCAGCCATGTTGGAGCCGGACAACTTCAACTTCAGATCCAGTCCGCCGAAATTCGTGGGATCGGTGATAGTGCCGGCAATCGCGGCACGGGTAGCGCCGACGCGAATGTCAGCCTGAACCGGGAATGGCGTGCGGCTATCACGCAAGGTCAGCATGCCGCCGATCTTGCCGTCGCCGGAAAGTTTCTGCGCGTTGTACTTGCCGGATACTTTCCAGCCGAACACGTAATCATTTACGGGTTGGCTACGATCGGGTTCGGCAACGCGAGGGGCATCGTCATTGGCGGGACGATCAGCAGCGGGCGACTTGTCTGCGGCTGCCGTTTTTTGCGCTGAGGCAGTGGAGGCCGCTGGGGCATTGCCACTAGCCGTTTCCGTTTTTCCGTCGGCCGACTTCGTTGCGGGTTTACCATCGGCAGCCTTGGCTTGCGCCTTATCACCCGCCGATTTCGTTTCGGCTTTGCCGTCGGCCGCCTTTGTTTCGGATTTGCTGTCAGCTGACTTCGTGTCAGCCTTGCCGTCCGCCGGCTTCGCATCACCCTTCGCTGCTGCGGGCGCGTTGTCGCTCTTGCCGTCAGCAGCCTTGGTGCCATCCGCACCAACAATTTCTTCGTAAGGAATGGGCTTGCCCAGGGGGTCTATCAATACTTCCAGATCCGCCTTCAGGGTCTCATCGGAAAACCCGACGCGTCCCTGGTCAAATCCAACTGCGTTGATGTCGACCAACCACGGCGAGGGTTCGCCCGAGCTTTCCATCGCGAAGGTCCAGTTTGCACGCCCGTCTTTCATGCGCTGCAGATCGGCCCAGGGCTTGGTCAGCTGAATATTACGGATG
>JBAZPE010000480.1:0-3012 GCA_041648375.1 Burkholderiaceae bacterium
AAACACCTGCGTATCGTCGAGCGTCCAATGCGAGAGACCATGGCGTATGCCTGTCGTATCCTCGCTATGACGGAACAGGAGGCGGGGCTGGCAGGGCAGATAAGCGTCCGCTCCGAGCGACCGGGCGCTTATTGGACCTTGCGCTTTGGGATGGGGTTCGATGAGGCGACGCCGGAATATTTCATCGAGGTTGATCGGGACCTGAACACGCTCACTGGAGAAGGAATGGCCAATCCAGCCACTCGGTTCCACCTGTGGGTCTATGACGCCCGTCCCGATGTCAACTCGATCATCCACACTCACTCACCGTGGGCGTCGGCGCTGGCAGCAGCAAGGCAACCTCTTGTCATTTCACAGATGGATATGACCCCGCTGCACAACGACTGCGCGTTCTTGGGTGAATGGCCTGGCGTTCCGATCGCGGATGACGAAGGTGTGATTATCTCCGCTGCATTAGGTTCCAAACGATCGATCATTCTGGCTCACCATGGTTACCTGACAGCAGGTGTGAACTGTGAAGAGGCTACTTATTTGTCCGTCTATCTCGAGCGGGCTGCGCGCATGCAAATTCGAGCGCGCGCCTTCGGTGAGCTGACGCCTGTCGATGACACACTTGCCAAAGAGGCGCACGACTACCTGTTAAAGCCCTCCATCGTCAAGGCGACGTTCAATTATTGGTGTCGTCAGACGCATGGCATCCCGCCGCTTTGCCAAGCCTGATCACGGCCTTCTTGTCTAACTATTCTCAAGGAAGTCCGATGACTCAAGCGACAACCAATGCTGCGCAAGCGCGCAAGCGCTACGTGACGGCTGGCCTCGCCAGCATGATGGGAACGACGATCGAGTGGTACGATTTTTTTCTGTATGGCACTGCCGCGGCACTAATTTTTAACAAAATATTCTTTCCTGCATTTGACCCGCTGACTGGCACATTGGCCGCCTTTGCAACCTATTCCGTGGGGTTTTTTGCTCGGCCTTTGGGTGGCGTCGTATTCGGCCACTTCGGTGATCGTGTGGGCCGAAAATCAATGCTGCTCATCACGCTTTTCATGATGGGTATCCCGACAATTCTTATTGGTCTAATTCCTTCCTATGAGAGTATCGGCTATTGGGCGGCGGTGCTGTTGGTGCTCATGAGGTTTCTGCAGGGTGTTGCGGTTGGTGGTGAATGGGGTGGCGCCGTACTCATGGCTGTAGAGCATGCGCCAGAGGGGAAAAAGGGCTTCTTCGGCAGTCTTCCGCAGGCGGGTGTGGCACCCGGCCTTATTTTGTCCTCGTTGGCAATGGGTGCCGTCGCCGCATTGCCTGAGGAAGATATGCTTTCCTGGGGATGGCGCCTGCCATTCCTCGCAAGCGTGATATTGCTTCTGGTGGGCTGGTTCATCCGTGCGAAGGTTGCAGAATCGCCAGACTTCGAGAAGATGGCCACCAAAGGCGAGAAAGTTGAAATACCAGCGATGGTCGTACTGCGTCGATACCCTAAAGAAGTGATGATCGTCATAGGCGGCCGGCTTGCCGAGGTGACATGGTTCTACACAGTCGTCACGTTTTCGTTGGCCTATGCCACAGGTACGCTGGGGATACCTCGAGCGGTCATGTTGGACGCCACTGTCTGGGGCGCGTTGCTCGCTTTGTTCACTATGCCGCTGTTCGGAATTCTGGGAGACCGGATCGGTTTCAAGTGGGTGTTTTTGGTGGGCTCGGTAGGCATCATGTCATTTGCTCCCTCGTTTTTTTCCATGCTCCAGACACTCGACCCGACCCTGGTCACGGTCGCCGTTGTGATCGCTATCGGGGTGGTTTACGCCGCGCTTTATGGGCCCGAAGGAAGCTTGTTTTCGGCGCAATTCCCTGCAGAGGTCCGCTACAGCGGAATTTCGATTGCCGTACAAGTGTCGGGCGCGATTGGGGGAGGATTAGCGCCCATCGTTGCCACGTCATTGCTCGCCTATGGCGATGGCAATCCCCGCTACATCGTGTGGTACCTCAGCGCGCTAGGTGCGATTGCCATCCTCAGTACGCTGCTCATGCACGGACCCGCACGGTTTGCAACGCCTGTTGCTTCGCAACTAGGTAGGAAGCTCAACTGATTTTTCGGCGAACCCATTAGGCCTTGAATCGAGATCGCCGATTCATGGCCTTTGTTTGGGTGCGATGAGCGTCCATGCCGGTGAACCATCTAGCAATGTAATGGGTCAACCTTCGCCCATACTTTCGAAGGAGCAGCTCGGAGTGCCGGCTCAACGGTTCGCCAGCGCCTTGCGCAGCCGAACCCCCGCCGCGCGTCCGAGCGTCAAGGGCGTCGCGCCACTGGAAAACGTCACCACGAGTTGCGCCGGCCCATCACTCTCCATGCGTGAGACGTGATCCAGATTCAGCAGCAGTGATCTCGACAGTTTGAGAAACGGGGGAGAGGGCAATTCCTCGGCAATACGGGTCAACGTGCCGTACATCAGTTCCATCTCTTTATTCGCGATACGCAGCTCGACATAATCGCCGCTGGCGACGACCGCAGAGATGCGATCTGTTGGGATGATGCGTGCCGCCCCCTGAGTGCGGATGACCAGGTTCGAGGCGCGGGACGCTTGAGTCTGGCGTATCTTATCCAGCGCCACCGCAAGGCGCTCGGCGCGAACGGGCTTCAAGAGATAGTCAACCGCCTCCACCTCGAATGCCCGCCACGCGTAATCCGCGTGCGCAGTCACGAAAATGACCTTGGGCCGATGTGACAGTGTGCTCCACATTTCCATGCCGTTGCCATCACCGAGCTCGACATCCAGAAAGACCAGATCCGGTTTCAGCTCGGCAATGCGTTGGACGGCTGTCTGGCGTGACGCGGCTTCGCCCACGATGCTGACATCTTTGTGCGCAGCCAGCAGACGCTGCATGTAGCGGCGCGCCGGAGCCTCGTCGTCAACGATCATCACACTGAGCATGGCTCACCCTTCAGATTGAGCGTGGCGTAGGTGCGTCCTTCGCGCTGGGTGAGCGAGAATTGGTTGCGGCCCGGGT
>JBAZPE010000481.1:0-3011 GCA_041648375.1 Burkholderiaceae bacterium
TCAGGCAGGCGGCTGCGTTCCTCGAGCATGCTGTTGTCGCGCGCCATGCTGTCGGACAGTTTCTGACGAACTTCGATGACCACGTCAGCAGCCACTTTCGGCGCTTCGGAAGCGGCCTGCACCAGCCGCTCGATTTCGGTAATCGTGGCTTGTGCATGCGCCTGGGTGTCGGTGGCGATCGCACGGGCGGTCTGGCCCAGTGCGTCGCAGATCTCCTGCTGGCGTGCCGTTGTGAGCGCACCAGCCTGCGCCCATTCATCACGCAGCGTGCGGGCCAGCGCATCGAGGGATTCGACCCATGCGGTCGCGCGCACCTGGTCGCCGGTGGAGAACGCCTTGCGCAGATCGGCATCTGAACGATGCACGGTGTCCATCAGCTCAGCCGCAGACGTGCCAACACCGTCAATCAGATCGGTTGCAGATGCGCCAACGCCCTGAATCAGATCGGTTGCAGACGCGCCCACACGCTGAACCAGATCGGCGGCCGTCACCCCAATGCCATCCACCATTTTGGTCGCCGTCCCCGCGAACCCTTCCACCATCCGGGTCGAATGGGTGTCGAAACCGTGCACCATCTCGGTTGCTGTGCCGCCCACGGTATCAACCATGTCGGTGGCACGGGTGCCCACACGTTCGACCATGTCTGTGGTCAGCGTGCCCACACCCTGCACCATATCGCGAGCCGTGCCACCTACCGTGTCGACCATGTCGGTCGTACGGGTGCCCACACGTTCCACCATATCGCTGGTCAGGCTGCTCACATCTCGAACCATTGCCGTGGTCGAGCCCGCTACCTGTTGCACGAGATCGGACGTGGACCGTTCCACTTTTGCAGTCAGATCCGCAGTGGCGGTCTGCACCGTCGACGCGAGCTCGACATGGGCGTTCGACACCCGGCCTGCCAATGACTCGTTCGACTCCGACAGGGCGCTGACCAGCGCTTCATTCGAATGCGAAAGCGAGCTCGCCAGTGACGCATTCGACGCCGACAGTGCGCCGGCCATCGCCTCATTGGCATGCGCCAGCTTGTCGGCCAGCGCAACGCTGGATGTCGACACACTTCGAGTCAGTTCGGCGTGACTGGAACCAATCGTCTCTGCCAGCGCCGCATTGGACCCGCTCAGCTCGTGCGCGAGCGCCGTACTGCGCGCGTCGACCTGCTGCACGAGCGCGGCCTGGGCGTGGCTCACTTCCCGCACGAGGTCCCGCGCGTGGCGATCGAAATGCTCCACGGCGGCGGTCAAGGCCAGCTGATTGGCCGCAGCCAGCGCGTCGTGCCCTTCCCTGTTCTGCGCCAGCGCACTGTCCCAGGCGCCGGACAAACGCGTCGCTGCGCCGTCCAGGCGTGTGATCATGCCATCGAGCAGTGCGCCCGAGCGTTGCTCGAACGTCTGCGCGAAGCCGTCAAGCGATGTTCTGAAATGGAGCGTGAGCGCCTCGCTTGAAGCACGCTGCTCGGTCAATGCCTGCTGCCAGGTGGCGGCCATGTCGGCCCCGGTCGCATCAAGCCGTGCGGAGGTGCCATCCAGATGCTGTTGCACCGAGGCGGCCACGCGCTCGTGCAGCGCGGCCGATTCGTGCGCAAGCTTGCTCATGGTCGCCTGGACCGCCGGCTCGATCGCGGCTGAGGCGGCCTGCGCCGTATCGGCAACACCGGTCTTCAGGGCCTGTTCCAAGGTTGTCGCCAGACGGGTATAAGCTGCCACGGTCTGCGTATGAAAGCGCTCCTGATTGGCCAGCAGGTTGTGGTTCAAGGCATCGGCCTGCCGGGTCATCGCTGCCATCATGGCGTCGAGCCGATCGGCGACCTGGGGCAGCGCTTCTGCCTGCCGCTGCAGAAGGTCCGTCTGGTGCGCCAGCAGCCTGACCCGCTCTTCACGTTGATGTGACAACGAATAGCCACGCAGCGGCGTTGCAATGGCCACATCGACCCGTTGCGCCACAGCCATGCGGGCGCGTCGGCACAGGGTCAGCAACAGGCCCAGCATGGCAGATGCCGCCACACCCGCCACCGAGGTCCCGAACGCAAACCCAAGCCCCATCACCGGTGCGGCCAGCGAGGCCCGGATGGCCTGCAGATCGGTAGCGCTTTGCAGTGCCGCGCCGGTGCCGCGCAGCGTCGCCACCATGCCCAGAAAGGTACCCAGCATACCCAGCAACACCAGCAGCCCGACCAGATACGGCGCCAGCGTGGGACCAGGCAGACCAGCCCGTTCGCCCTGCACCCGAAGTTGCACCGACTGACGCACGCTCATGGGTACCGATGCCAGCCACGCCGACAGCGACTCCGGTGGCTCAGCCAGGCCATCGACCGCTCGCGCGAGCGCATCTGTCGTGCGCTGATAGCGGAAAAGCTCCCAGGCGCCGACCACATAGACCACACCGATGAGGGCAGTGATCGACAATGCGAGAGGATGGGTTCCCAGGTAGCCCGTACCGATCCAGCCTACGGCGGCCAGACCGACCAGAAACACAGCAAAATGAAGAAATCTAGTCATACGTCCAGGCTCAACAAGCACGAAGGGCGGCCATCAGCCCTTGCGCGGGGTGTAAACGAATATCCAGCTCGGCAAGCAGCACGCTTTGCATGTCCTCACGAAACGTGTTCAGCCAGGTGCCCGGTAAGATAGGCGGCACTGTCGAGGCAGGGTCGTGCGCCGCGATCGCGGCCGCTTCGCCGGCCTGCAGCCGCTGGAAATGGGTACCCAACAACGCCGGGACGCCTGCCAGCAAGCTGCGCTGGCGCGCATCGAGCACCTGCTCCATCACGGCATCCATCACCGCCAGTCGATTCATATCAGGCGTGAGCGCGGCGAGGGTCGTTCTCAGACGAACCCGCAAATGGGCCAGCGCGAGCTCCATCGTGTGCTGAAGCGCGACATAACGCTGGCGATGGATGGCGAAATCGACATCAAGCGTCCGGGGCCGCGGCGCAAGATCCGCGCGAGACACACGACGCGCATTCGCGATCGGCGCGCCCTGCCCCTTGATTCCCGTGACCAAGGACGCGC
>JBAZPE010000482.1:0-3007 GCA_041648375.1 Burkholderiaceae bacterium
CTGGTCGTGTCCTCGGACACCTATTTCTATTCACTGGGGCCCGAGATCGGCGTGAACGCCCTGCATGATTTCATGAAACCCTTCAGCTTCGGCCAGCTCACCGGCATCGATCTGGACGGTGAACGTGCAGGGGTGTTGCCATCGACCGACTGGAAACGTCGCAACTACAAGGATCGCGAGAACCAGCGCTGGTACGCGGGCGAAACCATTTCTGTCGCGGTCGGGCAAGGCTATAACTCGTTCACGCTGCTGCAACTCGCTCAGGCCACGTCCACGCTCGCCAACAACGGCTACTACCGCAAGCCGCATCTGGTGCACGCCGTGCGCGACCCCTTGAAGGATGGCAAGGAAAGCGAAGTGATCGCCGATGGCTATCAGATCCCGTTGAAGCAGGCGAATCTGGATGTCGTCAAACACGCGATGGCCGATGTGGTGAAGTCGGGCACGGCGCGGCGCGCGTTTGCCAACACCCCGTATCAGGCTGCGGGAAAAACGGGCACCGCGCAGGTCTACAGCCTGCGGGGCGCAAAATATCGTGCTGACAAGATCGATGAGCGACTGCGCGATCACGCGCTGTTCATGGGGTTCGCACCGGCTGACAATCCCAGGATCGCCGTGGCCTTGATCGTCGAAAACGCCGGCTGGGGCGCCAGCTCCGCGGCGCCCGTTGCCCGCAAGATCTTCGATCATTGGCTGGTGGGCCCGACGGCACCTGCGCCTGTCGAACTCGATTTGAAGTCGGTTGGCATTGAAGGCGGGCAGGCCGCGCAGGCTGCGGCTGCACGATTGCTTGCAGCCGAGCGCGAACAGGCGAATCGACCATGAAAAAAATCATTCAGAGCCTGCTGCGGGTGGTCACCGCGTTCGATGTGCCGCTGCTGGCCATTCTCGGGTTGTTCTGTGCGCTTGGCCTGATCGTCATGCATTCCGCGGTGGGCAACACCGATTGGCGCTTTGCCGAGCAGGCACGCAACTTCTTGATCGCCTTTGCCGCATTGTGGGTCATGGCCCTGGTTCCACCCCGATTGCTGATGAAGGCCGCACCGCCCATCTATATCCTGGGCGTGGTGCTGCTCTTGGGCGTGGAGTTTTTCGGGCAGACCAGCAAGGGTGCCACACGCTGGTTGGATCTGGGTGTGGCGCGCATTCAGCCTTCCGAGATGTTGAAGATATCCGTGCCGCTCATGCTGGCCTGGTATTTCCAGCGCAACGAAAGCACCGTGCGCATCCGTGATTTTCTGGTGGCCGGCATCATTCTCCTGGTGCCCTTCGCGCTCATCGTGCGCCAGCCCGACCTGGGCACGGCACTGCTGGTTTTCGGTGCCGGCTTTTTCGTCATTTATTTCGGTGGCTTGTCCTTCAAGCTGTTGATCCCGATTGTGGTCGCCGGGGTGGTCGGTCTGGGCACACTGGTCTATTACGAAGATCAGTTATGCGAGCCGGATATCGACTGGGTGGTCTTGCACGACTATCAGAAGCATCGTGTATGCACCCTGCTCAATCCAAGTTCCGACCCGCTGGGCAAGGGCTTTCATACGATTCAGTCCATGATTGCCGTGGGCTCGGGGGGCATGTACGGCAAGGGGTACATGCAGGGCACGCAGACGCATCTGGACTTCATTCCCGAACGCACGACCGACTTCATCTTTGCCGTCTATGCCGAGGAGTTCGGCTTCTACGGGGGCATGATGATGTTGATTCTTTACGGCCTGCTCATCCTGAGGGGGCTGTCGATTTCGATGCGTGCGCCTACGCAATTCGGCCGCCTGCTGGCGGGGGCGCTTTCCATGATGTTCTTCATGTACGTGTTTGTGAACGTAGGCATGGTCACCGGCATATTGCCGGTGGTGGGGGTGCCGTTGCCCTTCATGAGCTATGGAGGCACGGCGCTGCTGACGATGGGGGTGGCTTGCGGCATCCTGATGAGCATCAGCCGCAATCGGGGCAAGCTGGCCTAGCCGGTGCGAACCGGTCTCAGGTGCCTAGCAGATCCTGAGCCAACAGACCGTCGACCAACTTGCGCACAGGAGCGGGCAAGCCCAGCGCGGCCAGCTCGCTGCGTGCGAACCAGCGCAGCGGCGCGGCCACTGCCTCAGGGGTGGCCAGGTCGATTTCCACATGCCAGGGCTGGATATGCAGCCGGAAGTGCGTGAACACATGTTCGAAGGCGGCCATGGCAATGGGTCGCGCCGGCTGATCGCCGCACAGCAGGCCAATGGCCTCTTCTTGCTCGCCGGGCGTGCACTCTGGCAGGCTCCACAGGCCTCCCCATATCCCTGGGGACGGGCGCAGGGTCAGCAAGACGTTCGCCTGATCATGAATGAGCAGCATCGCCGTTTGCCGTGTCTGCGCCGTCTTGCGCACGCGGGCCGTGGGAAGCTCGTGCTGACGGCCCTGCTGGGCGGCCACACATGACGCCTGCACCGGACACTGCGTACAGGCCGGCTGACGACGCGTGCATAACGTGGCACCCATGTCCATCAGCCCCTGCGTATAAGCAGGCATATCCAACCTGCCCACGCGCAGGGTGTCGACTTCGTGGCGCGCAATGGCCCACAAACGCTGCTCCACTTCGCGCCGGGTGGGGTCGCCTTCAATGCCGAAATGCCGTGTGAAAACACGTTTGACGTTGCCGTCCATGATCGGGGACTGCTCACCAAACGAAAACGCTGCAATGGCAGCCGCGGTAGAGGGGCCAATGCCAGGCAAGGTTGCGATCTGCTCGGCTGTGGGCGGGAATTGCCCTCCCCAGTCACTCATCAGCGTCTGTGCGCAGCGATGCAGATTGCGAGCCCTCGCGTAATAGCCCAGTCCTGCCCAGTAGGGCATCACGTCTTCCTGAACTGCCGCGGCCAGCGTCGCAATATCCGGGAAGCGCTCGAGAAACCGAGCGTAGTAACCCATCACGGTGGCGACCTGGGTCTGTTGCAGCATGATCTCCGACAGCCATATCCGGTATGGGTCGGTCGTGTTCTGCCAGGGAAGGTCATGTCGGCCGTGGTTGCGC
>JBAZPE010000483.1:0-3000 GCA_041648375.1 Burkholderiaceae bacterium
TCGCGAGCATGCCCAACGAGAGTACAAGATAGGTGACCCGTCCAAACTCATGCCCTGGGAGGCCTTCGATATCTGGAACTGGTCGTTGGATGCAAAACTGGACCTGATCTTTCCTGTCGTCGGTGTCCTGCTTGTGCTTGTGGCCGCCCGCCTTTATTACCGGCGGAATGTCTGATCGTCGGTTTGCTGCCATCATCGGCGCGAGACCTCAACCCTAGGTTGCTCGCCCTGATGCATCAGTCCTTGGCGACTTGCACGATCAGCTTGCCGAAGTTCTTGCCTTGCAGCAAACCCTGGAACGCTGTCACGGCCTGATCGAGACCTTGCACAATGTCTTCTCGGTGTTTGACCTCGCCCGAACGCACCCATAGCCCCATCTGATGGGCGAAGTCGCCATAGCTGGCACCATAGTCATCGAAAATGATGAAGCCCTGGATGCGCAGACGCTTGGTCAGCACGCCGCGCATGAATGGCGCAAGCCGATCCGCTTCCTGTTGGGCGCCCGTCGCGTTGTATTGCGATATGAGCCCGCACACCGGCACCCGAGCCTTGGTGTTGAGCAATGGGAAGACAGCGTCGAACACGGCGCCACCCACGTTTTCGAAATAGACGTCGATCCCATCGGGGCATGCCGCCTTCAAGCGTTGAGCAAAGTCGGGCGCACGGTGGTCGATCGCGTCGTCAAATCCCAGAACCTCGCGCGCATAGTGTGTCTTTTCGGCACCTCCCGCGATGCCTACCACGCGGCATCCCTTGATGCGGGCAATTTGCCCCACGGTTGCACCCACCGGCCCCGTGGCGGCAGCAACTACAACGGTTTCGCCAGCCTTGGGCTGACCGATGTCCAGCAGCCCCATATACGCGGTGAAGCCGGGCATGCCCAAGACGCCAAGCGCGAGTTGCGGCTCGCCATCGGCCGGATCCAGGCGGCGCACCTGCCTGGCAGGCGCCACGGCATAGTCCTGCCAGCCGCTGGCGCTCAGCACCCAGTCGCCTGGCGAGAAACCCTCGGCGTTGGACTGCACCACACGGGACACCGTAGCACCGACCATGACCTCACCGATTTCGACAGGTTTGGCATAGGAAGGCGCGTCGCTGATTCTTCCCCGCATGTAGGGATCCAGTGAAAGATAAACGGTGCGCAACAGCAGCTCGCCAGGCGCGGGGACTGGCAAGGCGCTCGTTTCCAGACGGAAGTTCTCCTCGGTGGGCGCCCCGACAGGGCGAGAGGCGAGAACAATGCGGCGATTGCGATCTGATGATTGGCTCACGATGATCTCCAGTTCGAATGAGGACAGTTGGGAATGACCTGACATCCTACGCCTCTCGTTTTGATTGATGGGATAGCTTGGACTAACATGAGAGCAATTCTCATTGAGGCGTTATGACTGACACGACTTTGAATGCCCTGTTGACTCGTCGCTCCACCAAGCTGTTATGCGCGCCTGGGCCTGCCCCGCACGAGCTCGATCAAATCCTGCAGTGCGCCATGATTGCACCCGACCACGGGTCGCTGCGTCCGTGGCGATTCGCCGTGATCCAGGGTGATGCGGTGGGGCGTCTGGCCGATATGGCCCTGGGCGCGGTCAAGGCAACGGGCGATAAGCGTATGTCGCCGGAAAAAGAAAAATCGGTGCGCGCCTGGCTGGCAGAGGTGCCTGTGATGATCGCGGTCGCGCAGCGCATCAACCATGATCAGAGCAAGATTCCCGAGTCGGAGCAGTTATTGGCGGTGGGTGCATCGGTGATGAATATCCTCAATGCCACGCACATGCTGGGCTACGGCGCGTTCTGGAGCACGGGGCTGGGCACTTATGTCGAGGCCGTACAAGATGCACTGGGATTTGACGCGCTGGACTACAAATTCCTGGGCTTTCTCGCCATAGGTTCGCTCGCAACGGAATTACCGCCCGCGAAGCGACCTCACTTCTCCGAGTTCGTCACGCACTGGTCGGGCGCGCCCGACTGATCCAGGGCATCCAGGATGGGGCACTCGGGCCGGTCATTGCCATGGCAGTGCACCGTCAGGTGTTGCAGGGCCTGCGCCATTTCCTGTAGCGCTCGCGCCTTGGCATTCAGCGCATCGATGTGTCGTTGCGCGATGCGCTTGACCTCGGCGCTGCTGCGTTCGCGGTCCTGCCACAACGCCAGCAGCTCGCGCATGGTGTCCACCGAAAACCCAAGATCGCGGGCGCGGCGAATAAAGCCCAGGGTTCGCAGCTCCGGCGCCGCATAGATCCGGTAGCCTGCATCGCTGCGCAAGGCCGGCGGCAGGAGCCCGATCTGCTCGTAATAGCGGATCATCTTGGATGAAATGCCACTTGCGGTGGCCGCTTCCCCGATATTCATGTCTCTTCCAGTGTGGCGGGAGGGTTGACTTCACTGCCCATACGGGCATCCAGTGCCGACGCGTCGGCCAGGCTCGACGCTGCAAAATTGCGTATTTCGACCATAGGGTGCACAAACGTTGCCACTGCCATCACGTCAGGCCCGTCGCTTGCCTTCATACGCGTGCGCACAGTATTGACCTTGCCACGATGGTAAGGTCAATACTGTCAGAACCAAAATTGCCCGTCCATGTGCGTGTACCCATGTTGCCTGGCCGGCACCCTCCAGGAGATTGCCATGGTCTTGACTTTCGAAGTACCCGACATGAGTTGCCAGCACTGCGTGAACGCGATTACGACCAGCATTCGCAAGGAAGTGGAACACGCCCGGGTGGATGTCAATCTGGATACCCATCACCTCGTCGTGTGCAATGCCACGGACGGAAATGTGATCGCACGTGCGATTGAGGATGCAGGCTATACGGCGCGCGCGGTATAGCAGCCTGCCGGTAGCAGGTCTGCCTCGCGCCGCAGGGCTGGACGCCAGCGCTCAGCGCGCGCATCTCTAATCAGCAGGAGGATTCATGAAGATTGTCCATACCGATGTCGCCGTGATTGGGGCCGGCAGTGCTGGCCTTGGCGCCTACCATGCTGCCCGCAAGTGCGGCAAGAA
>JBAZPE010000484.1:0-2997 GCA_041648375.1 Burkholderiaceae bacterium
CCGTGGCCAGCCAGGGATTCATATCGTAGTGACCCGTAAGAATGGCGTAGCAATAGGCACCGATCGACAGCAAGGCGACGTGGCCGATGGACAGGATGCCGGCATAGCCCACCGCAAGATTCAGGGCGCTGATCAGTACCCAGTAGCAGCCTATGAGTGTGGCGATGTGCAGGTAATACGGGTTGTTCGTCAACAACGGCAACGCGATCAGCAACAGGGCGAACACCGCGATCTTCAATCGGTACGAAAGGTGGTTTTTCATACGTGCCTTATCTGTTTGTTGCCGAATAAACCCTCCGGCTTCAGAAGCAGGAAGATCATCAACAGGCCGACTGCAATCGATTGCTGATACTCGCCTCCGAAGTAGTAGGTGGCGAACGTCGATAACAGGCCGAGCGCCAGACCGCCGACAATGGCCCCGAGATTGCTCCCCAATCCGCCCACCGCCAGCGCGATGAAGCCGTACAGGGTGAGTGTCAGTCCCAGCGCAAAGTAGGCAAAGGTCAGTTGGCCCGCGGCAAATCCCACCAGCCCGCCGAGCAGTCCGGCAATGCCATAGGAAAAGGCACGGATGCGATCGGTCGCAATGCCGCGTGCGCGGGCGGCGAAGGGGTCTTCAGCCACGGCAAGGAATACTTTGCCGAACAGCGTGTAGCGATAGAACGCATCCAGCGCAAACGCCAGCAGGGCAACCGTGCCCACCACCAGCCAGTACTTCTGATCCCACAGTCCGGCAGTGAAATCCTGATCGAGCAAACGGGGAAACGCACGGGGTTCCGTGCCCCACCACAGTCCGACCGACTGCTGGATGATGGTGGCCAGGGCGAGTGTGCTGAGCAACCAGAGGTGCTCCTGCGAACGCGCGAGAATGCGTCGGATAGCGATGTATTCGGTCAGCAACCCGAACAGAATTGAAATCGCCACCGCACCGATCAGACCGACGATGGACGGCAGGCCCAAGTCACCGATCAGGAAAGCGCCTGCCACGCCACTAACCATGAAAATATGTCCGGTCGTGATACTCAACACCTTGGAGGTCGAGTACATGACGTTGTAGGCCAGCGCGGCGGCGGCGTATAACGCGCCTATCGCAAGCCCGATGACAAGAACACCAAGCATAAGAACACCTCGCTCAGATGGATGCGTCGGTTCACGTCACCCGCGGTGACATGAACCGATCAGGGCTGGATCACGGTGCGATCTGGAAGCTGCCGTCGTCAAATGTGTTGGCGAGGTTCACCACCATCGCCTGGTCAGGAAACCCGTTGTGGCTCTCTGGCGACCAGGTGTAGTCGGCATAGACACCCTTGAAGTTTTTGGTCGCCTCCAGCACGCGTCGAATGTCTTCAGGGTCTGTACTGCCGTTGGTTTGCTTGACGGCGTGCTCGATGATTTTTACGGTGTCGTAACCCAGCGCCACCCACCAGAACGTGAAGTTGATTTTGTCCGAGCCCAGGGTGGGGCGGATGGCTGTCATCAGCTTCTGGGTCGACTCCGGCAACTTGCCATCCTTGTAGGTGGTGCTGGCATATCCGGCTGCGAACGTGTTGTCCCAATAGGCGGGCTTGTTCAGCAGGTCCCGAATGGGCAAACCCATCAAGGCCGGATGCCCCACGACGGGCACATTCCACTGCATGTCACCGCGTGCGTTCAGGATGCGAGCAAGCAGCCCGGTCGATGCCGACCAGGGCATCACCACATCGGCGCCCGCCTCACGGGCCTTGCGGATCTCGTCATCCACGCTGGTTTTGTTGGGATCGATGAGCACCGAGTACACCGGTTTGATGCCTTGCTTTTCCAGATGCAGCGCCGCGCTCTTGGCTGATGACGCGCCGTAGCCCGTCGTATCGCCAATAATGGCGACTTTGCTGCGCTTCATGGACTGCAGGGCATAACGATTCGCTGAGGTGATCCACTGATCGTTGGTGTTGATGACACGGAACGCATACGGGTATTTCTTCGGGTCGGTCAGCTCGTCCACGGTACCGATGATCAGGTTTGGCACCTTCGCGCGCGTGAGAATGGGCACGGTCGCCAGGGACTCCCCGGAGTTGACCGGGCCGATGACGAACGACACTTTCTCGTTGAACGCCAGCTCCTTGGCAAAGTTCACCGCTTTTGTTGGATCGCCCGCGGTATCGCGCGTGATGAGTTCGAGCTTGCGGCCGTTGATGCCGCCGGATTTATTGATCTCGTCCACCGCGAAGCGCACGCCGGCGTTCTCGGCAATGGCCGCCGACGACAAGGGGCCCGTCAGTGAGGACAGCCATCCGATTCGGATCGGCTCATCGGCTGCGGCAAGCGCTGCGCTGCCGCTCACCGCGCATGCGAGCGCGGTCGCGCCCTGAACCAACAGCCTGGAAATGTTCTTGTAGTGTCTCATCCTGTTCTCCTTGGCGTGCTTATTTGAATGACTGCCCTGAGCGCACATCGCTCGATATTCGATAGGTGTCGATGCTGTTCCAATTGAACGTAAAACCGACGCCGGGGCGATCTGGAACACGAACCATCCCGTCGCTTTCTACAACCAACTGTTCGTTGAACAATCGTGCATACCAGGGCATGTGCTCACACCAGGTCGCATTGGGTGCGGCAGCGACGATGTGCAGGCTATGTTCGGTAAAAATGTGCGGCGACACCGGCAAGTTCATGGCACCGAGATAACGTGCGACCGCCATCATTTCCGTGTAGCCCCCCATGCGCTGCAAGTCCGGCATGAAAACCGATGCCGCCTGGTGGTCCACCATGCGCTTGATGCCGATTGATGTGTATTCGGTTTCGGCACTCGCAATGGGAACGTCGAGCTTGCGCACCAGCATGGCCGCTGCGGCATCGTCCCAGGTGGGCACGGGTTCTTCGAACCATTCCAGCCCGACCGGCGCGAGCGCCTGGCCCAATCGCAGGGCCTGCGCGCCGGTGAGGCCTTGGTTGGCATCGGCCATCAGCGTGATCTGATCCCCGATCGTGGCTCGCACCGCTTCGGCGCGGGCCACGTCC
>JBAZPE010000485.1:0-2981 GCA_041648375.1 Burkholderiaceae bacterium
TCCCACGCGCACCCGTGCAAGCTTGGCCATGACGTTCCTTGTGATATCTCCTACCGGGACTGCAGATAGGCAATGACCTCGTCTGCAGTGGAGATGTCAGCATAACGCCTGCCGACATCGCGCAAGTTGTCGTGGTGCGGACCTTCTTCCACGTCGCCCACGCAGTCCTCCGGAACGTTCACCCGAAAACCGTAGGAGAAGGCATCAACAATGGATGCACGAACGCAGCCACTGGTGTTGCAGCCCGTCACCACCACGGTTTCTACACCCTCCTTGTTGAAAAACGGTGCTGCTGCCGTGTGGAAAAAAATCGATGGGGCCGATTTGCAGAAAACCGAGTCGTAGTCTGGATCATGAATGCGGGGGTCCAGGGCTGAACCCCTGTCGTGCATGCGAAAACCCTCACGCACAGCGGCGATCTTCCAGTGCGGCATGTCCCGTTCGGTGCTGTAGGCGGTGTAGCAACTGGCCACTGGCACGCCATGCGCACGCGCCACACTCAGCAGGCGCGCCGTGTTGCGCACAGCACGTTCGACCAGAGGCGATCCACCCAGCGGAAAGGCCGCATCCGTGAAGGCGAGCTGGAAATCCACCACCGCAATGCCAATTTTTCCGCGCAATCCTTCCACGATGCTCCCGAAAGACTTGTCCCGATAACTATCCATCTTGTATTTCCCCTGAAAGCCGTGATGCCGGTATTGGCTCACGCATCGTTATGTTCAAACGCACGCACGTCGGGTCAGTCGTCCCGCATGGTCGCATTGATCGCGACACACGTTCGCGTGTTGACGTGGCACTACTTTACGCCTGGACGGCCTGCCACTGAAGAAAAAAACAGGCCCAATTCGGTGCAGGGCATGCACCCTGTTTTGGTGCGCAGATACGAGCAACGGTGCCCGCGTGCACCGGCTTTCCCTGCACGAGGCATTGAGTGAAAAGTTGGTATGGATGTTGCTTTACTTGTTCATGCGCAAGTAAATGCACGACGCTCGGCGCACGGCGCGCGCCTTCGTAAACAAGCCACAGGTGAACTGAACATGTCGATGAACAGACGCACTTTCATGACCTCCACCGGCGCCGCGATTGCCGGCACAGCGCTTTTCTCGAGTTTTCCGAAAGATGCCTTTGCCGCGAAAGGTCACTTGCGCATCGCGATGACGGCGGCTGACATTCCAACCACCACCGGCATGCCGAACAACGGTTCGGAAGGCATGCGATTTCTGGGATATCCGATATTCGAACCGCTGGTCGACTGGGATCTGGCCAACGCTTCCGATCAACGTGCGGGCCTGCGCCCCGGCCTGGCCACCTCGTGGGAGGTCGATGCCACAGACAAGAACGTCTGGACCTTCAAGCTGCGCGAGAACGTCAAATTTCATGACGGTTCGATCGTCGATGCTGATGTCATCCTGTGGAACCTGGCCCGCATTTACGACAACAAATCGCCGCAGTTCGATGTGGCGGCATCGGCCATTGCACGGGCGCGTGTACCTACGGTCAAGGAATGGCGCAAGGTGGATGCGAACACCGTGCAGATCATGACCGATGCGCCCACCTCCTACTTCCCCCAGCAGCTCACCTGGATCCCCATGGTGAGCAAGGCACGCTATGAAGAGGTGGGCAGCTGGGCCGCGTTTGCGGCCAAGCCCTCGGGATCGGGCCCGTTCAGCATCACGCGCGTCATGCCACGGGTCAGCGTCGAGCTCGCAGCCAACAAGGCCTACTGGGATAGCGCCCGCGTCCCCAAAGTCGACAAGCTGACTTTGTTTCCCATGGCCGAGGCCACGACTCGATTGGCCGCCCTGCGCTCGGGTCAGGTCGATTGGATCGAAGTGCCGCCACCGGACACCATTCCCAGCCTGAAGGCGGCGGGCTTCACCATCTCCACCAAGATCTATCCGCACATCTGGCCCTGGGTATTCAGCGTGCAGCCCGGCTCACCTTTCGCCGACAAACGAGTCCGCCAGGCGCTGAACTGGGCAATCGACCGCAACGCGCTGGTGTCGCTGCTCAATGACACGGCCCTGCCCGCCAAGGGATTTGTCACCGACACCGATCCCCAATTCGGCAAGCCCGCCACGCAGTACGGCTACGACCCCGAGAAAGCGCGAGCCTTGCTCAAGGAAGCGGGCTACTCGGATGCCAAGCCGCTTACCTTCAAGGTCATGATATCCACCAGCGGCTCGGGCCAGATGACGCCCATTCCGATGAACGAACTGCTGCAGCAAACGCTCGCCAAAATCGGCGTGAAGGTGAACTTCGAGATCGTCGAATGGGGCACCATGCTGGTCGCCTTCCGCCAGGCACCCGACAACGCCGCCGGTCTGGGCTGCCACGCCATGAACATCAGTCTGATGTGGTCGGATCCCAGCGTGTGGCGACGCTACTTCCACACCGATGCCCGCACACCGCGCGAGCAGAACTGGGGCCAATGGAGCAACCCTGCCTACGATGCCCTGATGGACAAGGCGCGTGTCACTTTCGACGACGCCGAGGTGGAGAAGATTCTGGCCCAGGCGCACGAGATTCTGATCGAGGAAAGCCCATGGCTATTCATCGTGCATGACCTGAACCCACGGGCCATGGCGAAGACAGTGTCGGGCTTCAAGCCGGCGCAGAGCTGGATGCAGGATTTCACGCCCGTATCGGTGGCATAGCGATTCACGCTTTCGGAGGTTGCAGATGTTGAGCTTTCTTGCCCGTCGGCTGCTGCACGCCATTCCTATTCTGTTTGGCGTGTCGATCATCGTGTTCATGCTGGTGAAGATGATTCCGGGCAATCCGCTCGACCTGCTGCTGCCACCGGAAGCGCCACCGGAACTGGTGGCGCAGCTGACCGCCGCCTATGGTTTCGACAAGCCGCTGTATGTGCAATATTTCAGCTGGCTCTGGCGCACGCTGCAGGGTGATCTGGGCTACTCGATTTTCACAGGCGCGCCGGTGGCTGCAGAGCTGCGCAGCGCCATCGCCAACACGTTCAT
>JBAZPE010000486.1:0-2978 GCA_041648375.1 Burkholderiaceae bacterium
TGCGTTTTGGATGTCGAAAAACAAAAAAATAAATTCAGCCGCCGGTGGACGCGCGTTCGATCAGGGTGAACCCCATGTCGATAATCTTGTGATCGATAGGCTTGTCGTGGCAGCGATCGATGATCAGTTGCGCGGTGCGCCGCCCGATTTCCGGGCCATCGACATGCACGGTGGTGATGGAGGGAAACATGTGTGCGGCGAAGTCAGCGTTACCGAACCCGCAGATGGCCAGATCTTGCGGAATGCGCAGGCCGCGTGACTGGGCTTCCACCAGCACGCCGTTGGCCAGTTGATCCGAGCTGCAGCACACCGCCTGCAGCCGCGGTTCGGCCTGCAGCAGGTCGCTGAGCGCCTGACGGCCCAGCGCCAGACTGCTGGGGGCGGGCACCAGCGCAGTGGGCACCTCGCGCCCCAGCGCCGCCACGAAACCATCACGGCGCAGCAGGGCGCGATGATCATTGCCCGTGGCAACCCCCACATGCTGCCAGCCGCGCTTGCGGAAATAGTCGCCAACTTCCCGGCCCACCTTGTCGTGGGAAAAGCCGACCACCATGTCCACTGGATCATCGGTCAGGTCCCAGGTTTCCACGACCGGGATGCCGGCGCGCGCCAGGCGCGTGCGCGCCTTGTCCGACTGCACCAGACCTGTAATGAAAATGCCGTCGGGCTGACGGCCGATCATGGTGCTCAGGACAGAATCTTCCTGGGCGGGGTCGTAATTCGTTTGCCCCAGGATGAGCTGGTAGCCCGCAGCCGATAGCGTGGAGGTGAGGGTCTGTACGGTGGGCAGGAATTGCGAGACGGATAGGGCGGGCACGATGCCGGCCACCATCAGGCTGCGCCGGGACTTCAGGCTGCCCGCCAGCAGATTGGGAATGTAGCCGGTGGCCTCCACGGCCTGCTGCACGCGTGCAATGGTTTTTTCCGACACGATGTGCGGGTTGCTCAATGCACGGGAGGCGGTGATCAGCGAGACACCTGCCGCCCGTGCAACATCGTGCAGCGTGGCGACTTTGGTGCGTATGGGAGCGTTCATGCCTGACATCTTAAGATGAAAGCCGCACAAAAAGTCGCTTGACCCATAAAAATGACAACGATATCATTTTGCCAGGTGATTACGCCGTCACATCCATAACGGGCTGTTCCAGATTCGGGCAGCCCTTAAAACAAACCCAAGATGACAACGTTGTCATCGGCACGAGGAGACAACATGAAAAAAGTACTCGCAGCTTGTTCCGTGGCCCTGCTGACGCTGGCCGCCACGTCGGCCCATGCCGCCTGGCCCGATAAGCCCGTCACGCTGGTCGTCCCATTCCCGCCTGGCGGTTCGACCGATCAGGTGGCGCGTGCGGTCAGCCCCATCATGACCGGCGCACTGAAGCAGTCCGTGCTGATCGACAACCGCCCTGGGGCGACCGGCACGATCGGCGCCAACGCCGTGAGCCGTGCCGCGCCCGACGGCTACACCTTCCTGGTGACCTCGTTGGGCCCGCTGGTGATCGTTCCGCATCTGATCAAGAAGCTGCCCTATGACGCCGAGAATGACTTCGACCCCGTCACGGTAGCGGTACAGTCGCCTAATGTCCTGGTCGTGGCCGAGAACTCCCCGCACAAAAGCGTGGCCGACATCATTGCCTACCAAAAAGCCAATCCTGGACGGATGACGTTTGCATCGGCAGGCAACGGGTCCAGCGATCACCTGACGGCTGAACTGTTCTGGCAACAAACCGGCACCAAGGGGCTGCACATTCCCTACAAGGGCGGGGCGCCTGCGCACACGGATCTGATCGGGGGGCAGGTTGATGCCTCCTTCCAGAACGTGAACTCGGTGGTTCAGTACATCAAGGGCGGGAAGATGCGCGCCCTGGCTGTGACCAGCCCCCAGCGTTCGCCCGTGCTGCCCGACGTTCCCACGCTGGCCGAGGCCGGTGTGAAGAACGTGGAAGTGGCGTCCTGGCAGGCGATCGTGGCGCCCAAGGGCTTGCCGCCGGAGATCCTGAAGCAGGCCAATGCGGCCTTTGTCGAGGCGTTGAACAACCCGAAGGTGCGTGACCAGTTCACGTCTATCGGCTTCGAGATGGTGGCCAACACGCCTGAAGAATTCAAGGCGTTCCAAAAGAAAGAGTATGCACGTTGGAAGCAGGTGATCGAGGCAGGAAAGATCTCGATCGAATAACGCACTCGCGCGTTCTGTGTCGCCACATCCTCGCGATCCATGTTGACGCGCGGGTGTGACCGACTCATCAGGCGCATCAACGCATCACGCGCACCGACCCATCACGCGTTCACCCTCTTCGATTAGAACCGCATAGATATGACAACCGTTTCCCGCCACGATGCCTCGCTTGCCAGCCAAGGCAATTCGCTTGCAAGCCAGGATGCTGCAGGTTCCAACCGTGATCTCGCACGTTCCAGTCGCGACGATTCGCTTGCGCACAGCAACGATCAGATCGTCTGGGTGCGCGTGTCCTCATGCTATCTGCCATTGGCTCAACCGATCAGTGACGCGAAGGTGCTGACCGGTCGGCAAAAGCCCATGACCGAGATCGCCATGCTGTTCGCCGAGATCGAAACGCGTGACGGTCATCGCGGATTGGGGTTCAGCTATGCCAAACGGGCAGGCGGTCCAGGCCAGTTCGCCCACGCGAAGGAAATCGCGCCCGCGCTGCTCGGCGAGGACCCCAGCGACATCTCCAAAATCTGGACCAAGCTGTGCTGGGCGGGTGCCTCGGTGGGGCGCAGCGGGTTGTCGGTACAGGCCATCGGCGCGTTCGATGTGGCGCTTTACGATCTGAAGGCGCGACGTGCTGGCCTGTCCCTTTCCAAATTCCTGGGGTCGCAGCGCGATTCCGTGCAGTGCTACAACACCTCGGGCGGCTTCTTGCACACGCCGCTGGAGCAGTTGCTGGTCAACGTGCAGGCCTCACGCGAGCGTGGCATTGGTGGCATCAAGCTCAAGGTGGGCCAGCCTGATCGGG
>JBAZPE010000487.1:0-2977 GCA_041648375.1 Burkholderiaceae bacterium
TGGTCGAAGACGCGGAAGGATTGGACAATATCAATGACATCGCGCAGGCACATCCCCGAGTGTGCGCCATGATCGTGGGTGCCGAGGATCTCGCGCACAACCTGCACATGGCGGTCGATGCCGACACGCTTTATGTGCCCAATGTCATGACGGTTGCCGCATGCCGTCGTGCGGGCATCACGCCACTGGGCTTCGTCGGCTCGGTCGCCGATTTTGCCGATCGCGAGGCATTCAGGAAAACGGTCGAGCGCGGCGCCCGCCTGGGCTTTCAGGGCGCCTTTTGCGTACACCCCTCTCAGGTCGATATCGCCAACGAGGCTTATACGCCGCCCGCAGCCACTGCAGAACGCGCCCGTCGGCTGCTGGAAGAGTTTGACAAGCAGTGCGCCGCCGGCCGGGCAGCGTGCACCTTCGAGGGCCGCATGGTGGACGCACCGGTGGCCGCACAGGCGCGTCAGGTACTCGAGCGATTCGATCGTATCCAGGCGATGCAGGCGCGTCGCCAGGCGGTGTAGCCCATAGGCGGCCGCCCCATTCCGCTGGCATCACGGCACCTACGAGGGGCCTCGACTGGCGTCAAGGTACCTTCGGGCGACGCATCTTGAACAACGCGTCAGGTGTGATGGCAAAATAATCGGCTGGCCCACCGCCTCGCAGGATGGGTGCGGCACCAGCCGTATCGTAAATGCCCTCGTGCAGCAGGCGACGGTCGATGTGTATGCCTACCACCTCGCCCAGCACCAGCCAGGAAGGCACGTCGGTGCCATCGGCCCGTTTGAGCTGAATCAGCTGGCTCAGGCGGCATTCGAAGCTGACCCGCGCCTGCGCCACGCGCGGCACGGCAATCTTGTGGGAAGGCGCCTTGCCCACCTTGCCGAGTTCGAATTCATCGACTTCCGGCCCCACCGCCGCGCAACTCTCGTTCATCGCCTCAGCCAGCTCACGCGTCACCAGATTCCAGGTGAACTCGCCGGTCGCCTCGATGTTCGCGACGCTGTCTTTGCGACCCACACTCGAGAAACCAATGATGGGCGGCACGTAATTGAAGGCGTTGAAGAAGCTGTAGGGTGCCAGATTAGCCACCCCATCTACGCCCAGCGAGGCGATCCAGCCGATCGGACGCGGGCCGACGATTGCATTGAAGGGGTCGTGCGGCAGGCCGTGCCCGTTCGCCGGCTCGTAAAAATGGAAGTCCGGCGGTGTCTCGATCGTCATCGCACTTATCCGCAACGTACGGCGGTGACCGTATTCTTTTGATCCACCAGCACGTTCAGACGAGCGGGGTTGTACTCCATGGTGATCATTTCACCCGGCAAAAGCGTGCGTGCCGAACCCGCCTTGGCCTGACCACGCAATTGGTCCAGCAGTGCCTGGTTCAGGGGCTTGCCCACGGCGGACTGAACCGCACCCGCATTGCACTCGCCGGCATCGTTGGGATTGCCCGAGACCAGCCCACCCCGGCTGGACGCCGCCGGTGCGGTGGTGGTGCTGCCCGAGGCGGCAGGCGCCGAGGACGACTTGCTGGAAAAGGGATTGGAGGCCGAGCAGCCAGCCAGCCCGATCAGCGCTGCCAGGGTGATGATCTTCCAGTTCATGAGTGCTCCACGATGAAAATGGGGAATGATTCGCCACATCATAGAGCAAGTTTCAGGCCATTGATGACACAGTGATCGAGCAGCGATGTCGTCGCGGGCAAACCGCTGCAATCAGGCGGGGCGCAGTGCCCGCCGCAGAAACACGCGTGCGTGCAGCTCGTCCAGATTCGACAGAAAGTACTCGGAACTGACGGCCAGCATGGCGCGCGCAGCCAGATCGACGCGAAGCTTGGACTGGTGCTCGCGCTCGTTGTGCAAACGGGCGTTGCCGTGGCGTACATCCACGCTGCAACGCGCACCATCGCGCCCGGTATGGGCCACCTGGACAGCACCCCCGAAAAGGGCGCGCGCTGCAAATCCGTCGTAGGTGTTCATGTTTGATCCTTGTCCCTGACGCCCGCCAGTATGGCCGGGCATCGTGACGCTCATATTACGAAGCCCGACGCGAAAACCCAACGATGCATTGTCCATATGGATATGTGCGCGCGGGATGAACGGGCAGAATCACGCCCCCGTTCCGCGTGGCGAGAGCCGCCCGGTCAGGGCGGATACGCCTGCCCCAGGTCAGGGCAACTGGGATATCTTGAGCAGATTGGTCGTACCGGATACCGCAAACGGCACACCTGCAGAGATCACGATCATGTCGCCGCTCGTGCCGAAACCCTCCTTGATCACGGTTTCGCAGGCCAGATCGCTCATCTCGAGCACGCTGGTGACTTCGTGCGAAAGCACCGCGTGAACGCCCCACACCAGCGACAGCTGACGCGACGTCGACAATCGAGGCGTGATGCCGATGATGGGCGCGGCGGGCCGCTCGCGTGCCAGCCGCAAGGCCGAGTAACCCGAACTGGTGTAGGCGACGGTGGCGCGCAACTGCAGCACATTGACGATCTCGCTGACCGCAAAGCCGATGGCATCAGCCGCCTCGGCACGTGGCGCGGTGTGCGAGGTGGCCATGGCCTGGCGATAGTAGGAATCGGCCTCGGTCTGCAGGATGATATTGTTCATCATGCGCACCGCCTCGATCGGATAGGCGCCCGCGGCCGACTCGGCCGACAGCATGACGGCGTCGGCGCCGTCGTACACGGCCGTCGCCACATCCGACGCTTCCGCACGGGTGGGCACCGGTGCATACACCATGGATTCGAGCATCTGGGTGGCCACGATCACGGGCTTGCCTGCGCGTCGGCACTCGCGAACGATGCGTTTCTGAATCGATGGCACCTGTTCGGCGGGCATCTCCACACCCAGATCTCCACGCGCCACCATGATGGCATCGGCCGCCTCGACGATGGACTCCAGGCCCTGGACCGCCGATGGCTTCTCGAGCTTGGCGACAATGCCCGCACGGCCCTGAACGATCTCCTTGATCTGATGAATAT
>JBAZPE010000488.1:0-2975 GCA_041648375.1 Burkholderiaceae bacterium
GTGACCGGGTAAGACGATTGAACAGCGTCGATTTACCCACATTGGGGCGACCGACCAGAGCGACGACAGGCTTGAATGACACGATAGACTTGAAAAGAGAAGAATCAATACTGCGCATCGAGCATGACAAGATTGCCATTGCCCGTTTGCACCAGGACGCCGCGAGGCGTGGAAGTCAGCGGCGAGACGATGGCGCCTCCACCAACAGAGAGGCGACCGAGCAACTGCCCATCGCCGGCAGACAACATATGCACATAGCCGTCGTAGTCGCCTACCGCCAGGGCACCACCCAGCACGGCGGGTGCGGTGAGCTGACGGTTACGCAACGCCGATTGCTTCCAGATGTTTGTACCACTATCGAGCGTGAAACCGTTGACCACGCTTTGCTGATCAGGCGCATAGGCGAACCGCTCATCAAGTGCCATGCCGCTTGCACTGGAGAAATCCTTGGCCCACAGCGAGCGACCACCCTGGGTCACGTCAAAGCACGTGATACGACCTTGGTAGGCCACGGCGCACAGCAAGGGACCCACCATCCTCGGTGCCCCCACGACATCGGTCAGGCGCTCGAGATCGCTGCCACCGCGTGGGGTGGCAACTGTGCCTTCCCACTGCACGTTACCAGTGGCCGCGTCGATCGCGAGCAGCTTGCCACCGGGCAAGCCGGTGATGACCAGGCCTTCGACCATGGCGAGCTGCGAAGGCGCCTGCAGCGCGAGCGCCGGACCAGGACGTTGCAGGCTCCAGACGCGGTCGCCAGTTGTGACATCGAATGCCTGGATGCGGTAATCACCGCTGCGCACAACCACCAGGTTGTAGCCCACGACCGGCGGAATGCTGACATTGCTGGTGGCGCGCGTTTTCCATTTCAGCGCGCCGGTGTCGTCATAGGCGAAGATCTGACCGTCAACGGAAGCCACCACCGTGGTGGTGCCATCACTGCCTACGCCTGCCGACAAGTCGGTATCCGCGTCGGCACGCCAGCGCTGGGCACCGGTCTGAAGATCAAACTTGCCCACGCGGCCGTTGGGCGTTGCGGCGTAGACGGCGTCGTTGACGACCACCGGTGCGAAACCTGTGCCCGAGCCACTGCCGATGGAGGTCTTCCATATTTCACGCAGATTGACCGAGGCCTTGTATTCGGTCAGCTCAGCCGGCTTGTTGCGGCCATCGTCAGACGAAAAAAGCGAGCACGCCGACAGCGCCAGCACGACACAACCGCCCAGCACCAGGCGGCTCAATCGGTGATTCGACATAGCAATGTTCATCATCAGGCTCCAGTCAAGGCGTCCAGCTTGAGCTGGATAGCCTGCTTCAACGGATCGGCCGGGCCGAGTTTTTCAAGCGCGGACTGCCACGACTGGCGAGCCTCGTCGTTCTTGCCCTGCTCGGCCAGAATGTCGCCGCGACGGTCTGCAAAGAGCGCCACGAACGGCGCGGGCGGCGAGGCGAGCTGGGCCAGCGCCTCCTCGTATTTTTTCTGATCCAGATAGATCCCGGCCAGTCTCACGCGGGCCAGGGGCTGCAGCGCCGCGTGCGAGGACTGCCCGGCGAGCCAGGCCAGTTGATCGCGCGCACCGTCCACATCTTTCTGCGAGAGCAAGGCATCCGCTGCGACCAGTACGGCGCGCCCGGTGTAGGCACTTGTGGCGTAGTCGTCACGCAGCGTCGTAGCCGCAGCCTTGATCCGCACGGCCGAATCGGCACCGCCCAGACGCGCGGCATCTTCGAGCGCTTCAAAATAACCCATGGCCTGATTGGCGCGATGCGACTGATACGCCTTCCAGGCGGACCATCCGCCCCACGCAAGCGCGGCCGCGGCGACCACCGCCATGATCAGCGTGCCGTACTTGGCCCACCACGCCTTGAGCGCGTCAAACTGTTCCTGCTCTTCCAGATCGTATGCCATCTTTATCCTTGATTCTTCAATGCTTGGGCCAACTCACCAAACGGCACTTTGGCTTGCGCTGCATCCACGCTGCCGCGCAAATATTTGATGCTTGCCGCGCCTTGGGCAAGTTCGTCGGCGCCAAGAATAACCGCAATACGGGCACCGCTGGCGTCGGCACGCTTGAATTGGGCCTTGAAACTGCTGGCACCGGCATGCACGATCACGGCCAATCCTGCATCGCGCAGGCTTTCGCCCAAGGTTGCGGCCATCCGCTGCGCCGCTTCGCCCTGGTGCACGATGTACACCTCGCACTCAGCGGGTTCAGGCGCAGCGTCCACCTGGCCCCACAGTTCGAGGAGTCGCTCCATACCAATGGCAAACCCCACTGCCGGATTGGGCTTGCCACCCAGCAATTCGATCAAACCGTCGTACCTTCCACCGCCACACACGGTGCCCTGCGCGCCGATGCTGTCGCTGATCCACTCAAACACAGTCAGGTTGTAATAGTCCAGACCGCGCACCAGTCGTGGGTTCAGCGTATAGGCGATGCCGGCATCGTCCAGGCGCGCGCACAGGCCGTCGAAGTGTGCCCGTGAGGCGTCACCCAGAAAGTCGAACAGGCGCGGCGCACTGTCTGCCATGGCTTGCATCGCCGGATTCTTGGTGTCCAGCACGCGCAAGGGGTTGCTGTACATGCGACGCAACCCGTCTTCGTCCAGCAACTCGCGATGGGCTTCCAGATGGGTAATGAGCGCGGCACGATGGGCTGCACGTTCTTCGGCCTGCCCAAGCGAATTAAGTTCCAGGCGCATGTCGGTCAGACCCAGCATGCGCCACAGACGCGCCATCATGAGAATCAGCTCGGCATCGATATCCGGACCGTCGTAACCCAGCGCCTCGACGTCGATCTGATGAAACTGACGATATCGGCCGCGCTGAGGACGTTCATGGCGGAAGACCGGACCGATGCTGTAGACGCGTTGCGCGCGGTCATACAGCAGATTGTGCTCGATCATTGCCCGCACCACACCGGCGGTGATCTCGGGCCGCAAAGTCAACGAGTCGCTATTGAGCGAGTCGGTGA
>JBAZPE010000489.1:0-2975 GCA_041648375.1 Burkholderiaceae bacterium
ACGGGGCAGGCTGCCACCCAAAGCTTCGCGTCGCTGGCGCAGGTAGCGCCCCTCGCGGCTGTCGGGGGTAAACGCATAGAACTTCAGCGCTGTGCAGTCTTCGTCAGACATGGGCAGATCGAATCGATCGCGGAAGGCGAGCAGGGCGTCGACATCGAGTTTCTTCTGTTGATGCGTGGTCATCTTTCCCTGACCCGCCTCGCCCATGCCGAAGCCTTTCTTGGTCTGAGCCAGTATGACCGTCGGCTGTCCCTGATGCTGGGCGGCATGGTGATAGGCTGCATGGATCTTGATGATGTCGTGGCCGCCACGGTGCAGTTGATCGATGGCCTCATCAGACCAATCCGCCACCAGGGCTGCGAGTTCAGGGGATTGCCCGAAAAAATGCTCGCGATTGTAGTGGCCGCTTTTTGCAGCAAAGGTCTGGAACTGGCCATCGACGGTTTTGCTGAAAGCGTCGGCGAGCGCGCCGGTGTCGTCGCGCGCAAGCAGTGCATCCCAATCGCTGCCCCAGACCAGTTTGATGACATTCCATCCGGCACCACCGAACAGGGTTTCAAGTTCGTCGATGATTCTGCCGTTGCCCCTCACGGGACCATCGAGTCGCTGCAAATTGCAGTTGATGACGAAGATGAGATTGTCGAGTTTTTCGCGTGCGGCAAGCGTGAGTGCGGCAACGGATTCCGGCTCGTCCATTTCGCCATCGCCGATGATGGCCCACACTTTTCGATTGGAGGCGGGAATTTGCTTGCGATGCTCCAGATAGCGCATGAAGCGCGCCTGGTAGATAGCGTTGATCGGACCGATGCCCATGGAGCCCGTTGGAAATTGCCAGAAATCGGGCATCAGCCAGGGGTGCGGATAGGACGACAAGCCGCGCAGCCCTTTTTCGGTGGCCTGAATTTCCTGTCGATAATGCGCCAGGTCATCGGCGCTCAGAAAGCCTTCGAGGAAGGCTCGCGCATAGATGCCGGGGGCCGAGTGCGGCTGCATAAAGACCAGGTCGCCAGGGCAATCCGGTGTGGCGGCTTTGAAGAAGTGGTTGAAACCAACCTCGAACAAATCGGCTGCTGAAGCGTAGCTTGCGATATGCCCACCCAATTCACCGTTGGCCTGATTGGCTCGCACCACCATGGCAAGTGCGTTCCAACGCATCACGCCGGCAATGCGTCGTTCGATGTTGAGGTCGCCGGGATAGGGAGGCTGGGCCGATACAGTGATCGTATTCAAGTAGGGCGTCTGAAAGCTGCTCGGCGTTTTGAGGCCCAGCGCCTGACCATGCGTGATGACCTGATCCAGCACAAATGCTGCGCGCGGTGCGCCGTCGGCCTGCATCAGCGAGCGCAGGGCATCGCGCCACTCCTCGGTTTCCAGAGGATCCTGGTCCCCTGTCGAGGGGAGGGAAGCGGCTGCTTGGCGAACGCTGGCGTCAGACATGAGGATCTCCTAAAGATGACTATGCTAGCGGCGAACGCACGGCACAGGTGTCCAAATTTCGTGTGTCTTTCCGTTCGCTGCAGCATAGAATGCAGTCGTGGCTGCATTTTGCAGCATAACGTGCTGCTTTGTGACGGAGTCGCCCTATGGATGCTATCGACCGACGTATTCTCGAGGTGTTGCAGGACGACTGCAGCATCACCAATGTGGAATTGGCGCGGCGGGTGAATCTCTCGCCGTCTCCGTGCCTGGCCCGGGTGAACGCGCTGGAGGCTTCGGGCATCATCCGGGGATATGTGGCGCTGGCGGACCCGATACGCCTGGGATTGAGCCTGAACGTCTTCATTCAGGTCAGCCTGGAAAAACAGGTGGAATCCGAGCTCGAACGCTTCCAGAAGGAAATGGCGACCTGTCCCGAAGTCATGGAATGCTATCTGATGACGGGAGACTCGGACTATCTGTTGCGCGTGGTGGTGGCCGACATGCAGGGACTGGAACTGTTCATCGTGAATCGGCTGTCTCGCATCCCGGGTGTGCGCAATATTCGTTCGGGATTTGCGCTCAAACAGGTGAAGTACCAAACCGCCTTGCCGATGCGATGATGCCCATTTGCACATGTGTGCGTGCGCAGCATTCGGCATTCAACACGCAGCACAAGGCACGCAGCACTCAGCCATCCATCTGGCCGGGCGTGCCTGCTGAGTCGCGCTGCTCGATCCACACGGTGGTGGCATCTTCCGCAGGAGACATGATCATCTGGATCGAAAAACGGTCGGCTCGATACCACCCCTCGAGCAGTTGAATGGGGTGTCCCGTTTCATCTCGCACCAGGCGCGTCAGGCGCAGGACGGGGGCGTGAGCTTGGACCAGAAGCGCGTGCGCCACCTCAATTGGCGCGCTGGCTGCTTCGATTGTCTGGTCGACGGCACCTATGCGAACACCGGCCTGCATCAGCAACTGCACCATGGCATGGCGCTGCAAGGCAGACCGCGTCATGGCCACTGCATGGGTCAACCCGATATGGGCGATGGTATAGGTCAGCGGTGACTGTGCATCCGAGCGCAGCCGAACGACCTTGAGCAATCGCGTGTCCACCGGCAGATCCAGCGTCTGCGCCAGGGATGCGGTGGCCGGCACACGCGAATAGGACAGGACGCGACGTCGATCCTGCCGCCCGCGGTCCAGAAACTTGTCGACCCGTTCTTGCAGGAGGCGCTTGGGCGCTGTCCCGAAATCGCCTGTGGGCACCAGTGGCCCACTGTCCTGCAGCCTGACCACCAGCCCTTGATCGAGCAAACGCTGCAGCGCGGTGCGAACCGTGACGCGAGCGACGTGGAACTCCTGCGCGAGCTCGCGCTCACCGGGCAACGTGCTTCGCGCATAAAACCCTTTGCGAATGCGCTCGCCCAGCATGCGTTCGATCTGCTCGTACTTCAGCAGTGGTTGCGCTGCCACGCTCACGATGGCCTCCTTGACTGTGTTGTGGTGGAACCATTGGTCCTATTGTATGGGCGGACCCTTGAATTCAAAATCGCCGG
>JBAZPE010000490.1:0-2970 GCA_041648375.1 Burkholderiaceae bacterium
ACCCCGGGTATCGATGGCATTGCGCAGGCACTGCGCCACGCGACGCGCCACCCCTTCGTGCCAGTCGCTCTCGTCGGCACACAACCACTCGTTGATCATGCTCATAGCTCCTCTGCCCATTGAGTGCCTTCGGAGGCCAGCAGCGACGACGACGCGGCCGGGCCCCAGGTGCCTGCGTTGTAGGGACGCGGGCGTTCGCCAAGTTGCTCCCATCCCTTCAGGATGGGCTCGACCCACGACCAGGCCGCTTCCGATTCATCGCGGCGCATGAACAGCGTCTGGCGGCCACGGATCAGATCCAGCAGCAAACGTTCGTAGGCATCGGCGCGGCGTGCCGAGAACTCGTCATTGAAATCGAAGTCGAGATTGACCGGGCGCAATCGCATGCCGTCGCCCGGGACTTTGGCCATCATCTGCAACTTGACGGCCTCGTTGCGCTGCAGGCTGATCACCAGGCGATTGGGCTGCAGCACCGCCTGACTGGAGAAAATGGAATGGGGCACGTCGGCAAAATTGATGACGATTTCCGAGACCCGCTGCTGCATGCCTTTGCCGGTGCGCAGGAAGAACGGCACGTTTGCCCAGCGCCAGGTATTGACCTGGGTGCGCAGCGCCACGAAGGTTTCAGTCGTGCTGTCGCGTGCAATGCCTTCGGACTGCAGATACCCCGGCATGCTCTCGCCTGCCACGCTACCCGCCACATACTGGCCGCGCACGGTGTAGCGCGCCACATCAGCCAGGTTCATCGGGCTGAGTGAGCGCAGGATCTTCATTTTTTCATCGCGCACGGCGTCCGAATCCAGGCGGGCAGGAGGCTCCATGGCCACGATACAGAGCAGCTGCAATAAATGGTTCTGCACCATGTCGCGCAACGCGCCAGTCTGATCGTAAAAACCACCCCGCGTGCCCACACCGACTGTTTCAGCAACAGTGATCTGCACGTTCTTGATCGTGGGGGCGCGCCACAGCGGCTCGAATACCGAATTGCCGAAGCGCAGCGCCATCAGGTTCTGCACGGTCTCCTTGCCCAGGTAATGATCAATGCGATAGATGCGGGATTCATCGAAGATCTGGCCCACCGCCTCGTTGATCGCCTGGGCCGACGCCAGATCCTTGCCCAGCGGCTTCTCGATCAATACCCGGCTGTCGGCAAGCACACAGCCGGCCTGTTGCAGGTTCTCGCAGATCGGCACGAACAGGTTCGAGGCAGTGGCCAGGAAGAAAATGCGCAGCGTATCGGGCGCAAGCACCTCGACCAGACGCGGGAACGTGTCGGACTGCTTGGCATCGACCTGCACCCACTGCACACGCGACATGAAGGCGGACCAGACGTCTTGCTCGAACACCGACTCGTCTACGAAGGGGCGCGCATGCGCCTGCACATGTTCGTTGAACCCGCTTTCCCCGAAATCCTGGCGCCCCACGCACAGAATGCGGGTGGCCGACGGAAGATTATCGTCACGGTGACAGATGTACAGGGCTGGCAGCAACTTGCGCATGGTCAAGTCGCCATTGCCACCGAAGATCACGAGATCGAGCGCTTGCGGGCTGGCATCGGGCATAAGTCATCCTGGAGTGCATGCATGGGCTCACCAGTATAGTGCCGAGGCTCGCAGCCACGCGCGCCGCAAGGCTAGAATCGGCATTCCACCTGAGGATAAGCGCAACCATGATCCATGACATTTTGAAGATGGGCGACCCGCGCCTGATGCGCGTCGCGCAACCGGTGATGCAGTTCGCCACAGCCGAACTGGATACACTCGTGCAGGATTTGTTCGACACCATGCATCACGCCCGAGGCGTGGGCATCGCCGCCCCGCAGATCGGCGTAGACCTTCAGGTGGTGATCTTCGGGTTCGAGCGCAATCCTCGGTACCCGGACGCTGAGCCGGTTGCGCAGACCGTCTTGTGCAATCCGGTCATCGAGGTATTGACCGACGAGACCGAGTCGGGGTGGGAGGGCTGTTTGTCGGTGCCGGGTCTGCGCGGCCAGGTGCCACGCGCGACCCACATCCGCTATCGAGGATTCGACCCCCAGGGCAATCGTATCGAACGTGAGGCGCACGGTTTTCATGCGCGGGTAGTGCAACATGAATGCGACCACCTGATCGGGCGACTTTACCCTTCCCGCATCGAAGATTTCTCGACTTTCGGATTCATGTCGGTGATATTTCCCGACATGGATCCTGAGGCCGATGACTGAGGATCATGCGTGATCAGCCTCGAGTTCGTGCCGGTCACGCCGCTGGACCGCCATCCCGAGGCCGATGACCGACAATCATCATGGGTCGATAGACCTTACGGTCACTCGACCTTCACACCGGTATCGGTGATCACCTTGCGCCACTTCTTCAGATCGTCGTTCAGGCGCTGACCCAGCGCCTGGGGAGTGGCGGGTGCGATTTCAACGCCTTGCGCAAGCATGGTGGCCTGAACGTCGGGCATGGCCAGCACTTCATTGGTTTTGGTGTTGAGCACCGACACGGCAGAAGCCGGCGTGCCCGTCGGGGCAAACAGGCCATACCAGGTGGCGTAATCGAATCCCGGGTAGCCTGATTCAGCCACAGTGGGCACATCAGGCAGGCTGGAACTGCGCTTGGCCGAGGTCACCGCGAGCGGACGCAGCTTGCCCGCCTTGATCTGACCCAGCGCCGAGGGGATCGAGCTCGACAGCAGGGCAATCTGCCCTCCCATGACATCGGCCAGCGCCGGCGCAGAGCCCTTGTAGGGCACATGCTGCAGATCGATCTTGGCCACGCCGGCGAAGAACTCGGCGATCAGATGCGGGGTGGTGCCCGTGCCCGCCGACCCGTAGGTGATGGTGCCAGGTGAGGCTTTGGCGGCCTTCACCACATCGGCCAGGGTTTTGTAAGGAGAATCGGCCGACGTGACGAGAATGACCGGCGAGCTGCCTACAAAGGCGATCGGCGTGAGGTCACGCGCGGCATCATAGGTGATGCGGTCATACAG
>JBAZPE010000491.1:0-2966 GCA_041648375.1 Burkholderiaceae bacterium
CAGCCAGATCGGCATGTAATCGACCAGCGACTGCAGCAGCACCATGGCAGTAGTGACCGCCGCACAGGCCGTGAACGCACGAATGTGCCCCACGCGAATAATCAGCTTGTGGCCAAAGCGGGCGCCGGACATCAACCCGAGGTAGTAGGCCGCGATCAGCGTGCCGATCCACACTTCGCTCACGGCCTGCTGTGTCAGGCGCAAGCCCATGTAGGTGTTGAACAGCCCGATGGCCGACATCATCAACAGGGTGGCGAAGTAAAGCGAAGAAAACGAAAAAAAGGTGGTCAGCATCTAACAAAGGCCCAACCGGCGCGTGCCACGGACAGACCGCGACACACCCCGAACATCAAAAAAAGATCACGCCTGTGCCAGCAGGGTGTCAGCGTCGCTGACTTCAAATTTGCCGGCTGCCTCGACGTTCAGGTGCGTGACCACACCGTCTTCGATCAGGGCTGAATACCGCTGCGAGCGCACGCCCATGCCGCGCGCGACCAGATCGAGCTCCAGGCCCAACGCACGGGTCCACACGGCGGCGCCGTCAGCCAGCATGCGCACCTTGCTGCCGACCTTCTGATCGCGGCCCCAGGCCCCCATCACGAAGGCGTCGTTGACCGCCACGCACCAGATCTCATCCACGCCCTTGGCGCGAAACGCGTCGGCCTGTGCCAGGAAACCGGGGACATGCTTGGCCGAGCAGGTGGGGGTGAACGCGCCCGGCACGGCAAACACGGCGATCTTCTTGCCACGCACCAGATCGGCAACCTGGAAAGCATTGGGGCCCAGGGTGCAACCCTCGGTTTCGGTTTCGATGAATTCGGTCAATGTGCCATCGGGCACGCGATCGCCGACTTTGATAGTCATGGTTTAGCTCCTGAACACCGTTGCGTAAAGCCACATCATAGTGCCTGCCCAGGGTGGCACGCGAACCGCGCGGTGCATGTCGCACGCAACCGTTTGAAACGCCACATTTCCCTCGTTTTGGCGCGAATGTCCTGAAATTGCCATAATGGCGTCATACCGAATGTGACACTCCGCCCGGAGTGCCGCGCAAGACCGCATAGACTCCTGGAGACCCGCCATGTTGATCCGCCTCGCCGCATGCGTTGTAGGCATCGCCGCACTCGCGCCGGCCTATGGGCAATTGAGCGACGACCAGGCCAGCTTCGACCTGCTGGTCAGTTCGGCCGGGGCGACCAACGGTGGTGCACAGAATTGCGGCGGCGCCGCACCCGACATCGCCCAGCATCGCGCCGTGGTGACGAAAAATCTGAAACAGTTTGCGCAGGAGTTCGGATACAAGCTGGACGGCTATGACGCCACCTTCGCCGCCGGTCAGGCGGAAGGCCGGGAAATGATGATCGAAATGCGTCGTACGGGTGTCGATGGATGTACCGGCGTGCTGCAAGGCCTGCAGACCGAGCGCAGCGCCTCGTATGAGGATTTCAAGGCGACCGTCGCCGAAGTGGCCGACGGCCTGCCCGAGAAATAGCAGCAGCGCTTCAGATTTGCCCCGCCGGATCCTGCTGCCGATACGCCACCAGGCTCCCTTCGGCATCAAGTTCTTCCAGTCTCACCCGGAAGCCCCATAACCGGGCCAGGTGCTTCATGACCTGATCGGCGTCTTCGCTGGCCAGCGGACGCGCCCGCGTTTTCAAATGGCGCAGCACCAGCGTGCGATCGGTGTCGCGGTTGAATCGCACCACCTGAATGTCGGGCACCTGATTGTCCCGGTTGTACTGCGCGGCAAGTAAACGGCGAATATCGCGATACCCCTGATCATCGTGGATCGCGGCCACTTCGATTTTCGGGTTGGCCTGATGATCGGCAATGGCGAAGAAACGAAACTCGCGAATCAGACGCGGCGACAGATATTGCGAGATGAAGGATTCATCCTTGAAGTTGCGCATGGCGAAATCCAGCGAGGTCTGCCAGTCACTGCCCGCCATATCGGGAAACCAGCGTTTGTCTTCCTCCGTGGGTGCCTCGCAGATGCGGCGAATGTCAGACATCATCGCAAACCCCAGGGCATAGGGGTTGATCCCGCCATACCCGCGCTCGTCGAAGCCGCGCTGGCTGACCACGCTGGTGTGGCTGGCCAGAAACTCCAGCATGAACCCGTCGTTGACCAGCCCCTTCTCGTGCAGGCGATTCAGGATCGTGTAGTGCCAGAACGTGGCCCAACCTTCGTTCATCACCTTGGTCTGGCTTTGGGGATAGAAGTACTGCGCAATCTTGCGCACGATGCGCACCAGCTCCTTTTGCCAGGGCAACAGGGTCGGTGAGTACTTCTCGATGAAATACAGCAGGTTCTCTTCCGGTTCCAGCGGAAAATTTCTGTCCTTGGCAGGACGCCGGGCCTCGTTAGTCACCGGCGGCAGGGTGCGCCAGAGATCGTCATACTGCATGCGCGCATGTTCGGCACGGTCGGCCTGCCGCGCGGCCTCGCCCTGCAGGGAAAGCGGCGTGGGGCGTTTGTAGCGATCAACCCCGTGATGAGACAGCGCGTGGCAGGAATCCAGCACCGCCTCCACTGCCTCGATGCCATAGCGCTCTTCGCAGGACAGGATGTAATGGCGTGCGAACACCAGATAGTCCAGCACGCCCTCGGCATCGGTCCATTGCCTGAACAGATAATTGCCCTTGAAAAAGGAATTGTGCCCATAGCACGCGTGCGCAATGACCAGCGCCTGCATGGGCATCGAGTTCTCTTCCATCAGGTACGAAATGCACGGGTTCGAATTGATGACGATTTCGTAGGCCAGCCCCTGCATGCCGCGACGATAGGACTGTTCGTTACGGATGAACTCCTTGCCATAGGACCAGTGCGGGTAGCCGATGGGCAGGCCCGCCGATGCATAGGCATCCAGCATCTGTTCCGACGTAATGATCTCGATCTGGTTGGGATAGGTATCCAGCCCGAACTCGCGCGCCACCTGCGAGATGGCCTCGTCATACGCCTGGAT
>JBAZPE010000492.1:0-2966 GCA_041648375.1 Burkholderiaceae bacterium
GAACCATCAATGAAGCGAGGCACGAATTGTAGCCGAGCCCTTGCGGCGAGCGCGATCAGTTAGGCGGGAAGGGATCCGACACCGCACGTTTCTCCAGCGCCCGACGCTCCTGAAACATGCCATACCAATCCTTGCTCAATGCAAAGTACTGATCCCAATCCTGCACGTCGAGCGCGCGCATCATGGCGTCGTAGGTCGGTTGTTCGGTCGATTTCACGGTCGCCAGGCGATCGACATCGTGCTGACTGCTGGAATGCATGTTCATGGGGGGAATTCCACTAAGGGACGTTTCCCACCTGAAACGGGGGTCCGCCACAGGGGAAGACCCTGTTTATACAGCAAGTCTTCGGCCCGACCACAAAAAATGTCGCCACCCTCCCCGGCTTGAGTTATTCCTGACGATCGAATAACGTTCTGCATCGACCGAGTGGCAACTAGGGTTCCGGACGGCTTTGCCGTCGCTGGACCGAGCGTTGCAGAAACCGTGGCAGCCCCGCGGCTGCACCCAAGGGACAAAATCCCAGAGGCGGAGAAGTCGAGATCAACCTGCGCCCATCGCGCCTTAGGAGGTCTCCATGACATTCGCTTCGCTGCTTCTCGTTGTCCTTGCATCCCTGATCCACGCCAGTTGGAATCTTCTCGCCAAACGGGCCGCTGCTGCCGGCCCGGTTTTCGTCTTCGCCTACAGTCTGATCGCCTGCATTGCCTACGCGCCGTGGGTGGGATACGTCATGCTGCAAGGCGACAGCATGCTGTGGACGTCGACTGGCCTGCTCTTCATTCTCGCCAGTGGCGTGACCCATCTGATCTATAGCCTTTGTCTGCAGCGGGGCTATCAGGTCGCAGACCTGTCGGTGGTGTACCCGGTTGCGCGCGGCACCGGGCCCATGATCTCGACCATCGGGGCGTTTTTGATATTGGGCGAACTGCCGTCGGGGCAAGGGGTCGCTGGGCTGCTGCTCGTGCTCGCTGGCATCGGCCTGATCGCCACGCAAGGTGATTTATCAGCCTTTCGGCGTCCAGGCGGGCAGACAGGTGTTCGTTGGGGTGTGGCCACCGGCGGCATGATTGCTTCTTATACCGTGGTCGATGCTTATGCCGTCAAAATCCTGGGCATCGCGCCGGTTGTATTGGACTGGTTTTGCAATCTGCTGCGGTTTTTGCTGCTGGCGCCGCTATATGTATCGAAGCCACGTCGCGCGTTTCGATCAATGCGTGGGTACTGGTGGATTGCCATCGGGGTGGGGCTGTTGTCGCCGATGTCCTACATTCTGGTGCTGTTCGCCCTGAGTTCGGGTGCGCCGCTGAGCCTGGTTGCACCGATGCGTGAGATGTCGATGATGGTCGGCGCGCTGATGGCGATGATGATTCTGCGGGAACAGGTGGGGAAATGGCGGCTGGTGGGCTGCGCGGTGTTGATTGCGGGTGTGGTCTTGCTTTCCGGGGCGTGAGCGTGGCCAGATGCAGTATCCGGATACGGCAACAGACGTGAAAGCCGCCTTGGCCTTATTTCAGGCAGTGCATGCGCTTGGGCCAGCCTGCTTTAAAGGATGCGGTTGGTGCGAAGGAGGGGACTCGAACCCCTACACCTTTTACGGCGTCAGGACCTAAACCTGGTGCGTCTACCAATTTCGCCACCTTCGCCCGCTTTGATCCAAGCCAACAATTGTAGCGTGGTTTGTCACGTTCGCGCACGCGCAGCCCGTGTTGCTTGGTAAAATGCCGTCATGAATCCCCGCCTCGACGCCCTGCACCCCTACCCTTTCGAAAAATTGCGGCAATTGCTTGCCCCGGTGGGCGCGCTGCCGCCCGGCATTTCGCCCATCAATCTGTCGATCGGCGAACCCAAGCACGCTGCACCCGCCCGGATCGAGCGCGCAATCACCAGCAGCATGTCGGGCCTGTCGGTCTACCCGCCCACCAAAGGCGATCTGGCGCTGCGTCGGGCGATTTCGGAATGGCTGGCTCACCGATACAGTCTGCCCACGCCAGACGCCGAAACCCAGGTGCTACCGGTCACGGGCTCGCGCGAGGCGTTGTTCTCATTCGTGCAGGCCATGCTAGAACCGAACAGCGATGCCTATGTCATTTCGCCGAATCCGTTCTATCAGATCTACGAAGGTGCGGCCCTGCTGGCAGGCGCGCGAACCTACTTCGTCAATGCCGATGCCGAGCGCGATTTCAATTGTGATTGGGACAGCGTGCCCGAAGAGGTCTGGCAGAAGACGCAGTTGCTGTTCGTGTGTTCACCTGGCAACCCTGCGGGCAATGTGATCGATCAGGCACAGTGGGAAAAGCTTTTCGCGCTGTCGGATCGATACGGCTTCATCATCGCATCCGACGAGTGCTATTCAGAGATCTATCTGGATGAGCACAATCCCCCCATCGGCGCGCTTCAAGCCGCCAAGCGCGTAGATCGAAATGATTTCCGCAATCTGGTGGTGTTCGGAAGCCTCTCCAAACGCTCCAACGTGCCCGGCCTGCGCTCGGGCTACGTGGCCGGCGATGCGACACTGTTGGCCAAGTTTCTGCTGTACAGAACCTATCACGGCTGCGCGATGAGTCCGCTGGTATCGGCAGCCAGCATTGCCGCCTGGACGGACGAAACCCATGTACGCGACAATCGCCGTATGTACCGGGAAAAGTTCGACGCGGTAGTGCCTCTGCTGAAACCGGTGATGGATGTCCGCCGCCCCGAAGCATCGTTTTATCTCTGGGCCGGTGTGCGAGGATCCGATACACAGTATGCACGCGAGTTGTATGCGCATACGGGTGTGACGGTGCTGCCCGGGAGTTTTTTGGCCCGCGAGTCGCAAGGCCGCAATCCCGGCACCGGTCGCGTGCGCATCGCCTTGGTGGCGCCGCTTTCCCAGTGCGTGGAAGCCGCCCATCGCATGGTGCGTTTCAATGCTATTTATACGGGCTAGCCCGGCTGCATAAGCCTCTTGCCCGTCCTTTCATTCACA
>JBAZPE010000493.1:0-2963 GCA_041648375.1 Burkholderiaceae bacterium
TGATGCTGGCGCGCGAAGACGCACCAGGCATCGAAGAAGAGGTCTTCGTCTGCTGGGACGCCGACAGCGCAACGGTGCTGGCATCATGATCCGCCTGCCGTTCGCGGCGGTGCTGCCATCGTCTCGCACCATGGCCATCGTTCCGCCCTTTCTCTGGCTGGTGCTGTTTCTGCTGCTGCCGTTTTTGCTGGTTCTCAAGATCAGTTTCGCTGACCTGGAATTCGGCACGCCGCCCTATACGCCGCTGGCCACATTCGAGGCGGGCACGGTTCAGCTCAGCCTGCATTTCGCCGGTTATGTCAGGCTGTTCACCGACAGTCTGTATCTCGCGACCTATCTGAACTCGGTGAAGATGGCGCTGGTGACGACGATCTGCTGCATGCTGATCGGCTATCCCATGGCCTATTACATTGCGCGATCGGCGCCGCGTGTGCGCAATCTGCTGATGCTGGCCGTCATCCTTCCGTTCTGGACCTCGCTGCTGCTGCGCGTGTATGCCTGGGTAGGCATCCTGCGCAACGATGGGCTGCTCAACAAGTTCCTGATGTCGCTCGGGCTGATCTCAAGTCCCCTCGAAATCTACCGCACCGACACGGCGGTCTACATCGGCATGGTCTACGCTTACCTGCCGTTCTTCATCCTGCCGCTTTATGCCAATCTGGTCAAAATGGACCTGCGGCTGCTGGAAGCGGCCTATGACCTTGGCGCCCGGCCCTGGAATGCCTTCTGGCAGATCACCGTGCCGCTTTCGCGTCCAGGCGTGATTGCCGGCGCCATGCTGGTCTTCATTCCATGTGTGGGTGAATATGTCATTCCCGAATTGCTTGGCGGGGCCAACACGCTGATGATGGGACGCGTGATGTGGAACGAGTTCTTCAATAACGCCGACTGGCCGATGGCTGCGGCCGTCACCTGCGTCATGGTGTTGCTGCTGCTCGTGCCGTTGGCGCTGTTCCAGTACAACCAGGTCAAGCAGATCCAGGGCCCAGGGGGCATCAAATGACCCAGCCGAACAAACACCTGCGCGCCCTGGCGCTGGGTTTGGGCTTCGCATTTCTCTATGCACCCATCCTCAGCCTGATCGTCTTTTCGTTCAATGCTTCGCCCATGGTCACCTCCTGGTCGGGCTTCTCGTTCCGGTGGTATGTCGCACTATTCAACGACGACACGCTTTTGCGTGCGGCGTGGCTTTCGTTCAAGATCGCGGGCCTGACGGCCACCGCCGCCGTGGTGATCGGCACCTGGGTGGGCTATGTCCTGGCCCGCGCGGGTCGATTCCGCGGCTTCGCGGTTTACATCGGCATGATCAGTGCACCCCTGGTCATTCCCGAAGTCGTGTTGGGCATCTCGCTGCTGATTCTATTCATCGAGATGCGCAGTGCTTTCGGTTGGCCTGCGGATAACGGCATGTTCACCATCTGGGTCGGCCACACGACCCTGTGCATGGCCTACGTGGCCGTTATCATCCAGTCCCGCATCCACGATCTGGATCGCTCGCTGGAAGAGGCGGCGCTGGACCTGGGGGCGACTCCGCTCAAAGTCTTTTTCGTCATCACGCTGCCGCTGATCGCCCCCGCCATTGCGGCCGCGTGGTTGCTCTCGTTCACGCTCTCGCTTGATGACGTGATATTGGCCTCCTTCCTGTCGGGGCCTGGATTCACCACCCTGCCCATGGAGGTTTTCTCTCGGGTCAGGCTGGGCTTGCGGCCCGAGGTCAATGCCCTCGCGACGCTCTTTATTTTGGCTGTGGGCCTGTGCGTGATCGTCGCGAACCGGGTCGCATGGCGCAAGGACACATCAACATGACAAGAGAACCGATTGCCGAACTGACATTGTTCGGCCTGAAGCAGTGCAGCACATGTGTGAAGGCTTGCCGCTGGCTCGATGACCACAATATGGGCTTCACCTTCATCGACTATCGTGACCAGCCGGTGGCCCCCACATTGCTCAAGCAATGGGCTGATCAACTGGGTGGCTGGACCAAGCTGGTCAATCGCGCCTCCATGACCTGGCGCAACCTGGATGAGTCGCGCAAGTCGCCTGAAACCGACGAACAATGGTTCGCCCTCATCGCCGAGTTCCCGGCGCTGGTGCGTCGCCCCGTGGCGGTGACTCCCGACGGGCAGGTCAGTGTCGGGTTTTCCGAGAAACGCTACATCCAGCGTTTCATCGACGCTGCCAATCCCTGAGTCTCGCGCGTTGACGCCCCTCACACCCGCGTTTTTCGAGTGTGACGCGCTCACGCTTGCCCAGCGCTTGCTGGGCAAGGTGCTCAGACGCCGCTGGCAGGAAAAGTGGCTGGCTGCCCGCATCATCGAGACCGAGGCCTACACCCTGCAGGACAGAGGCAGTCATGCGTCGCTGGGCTACACCCATGCGCGGCGGGCGCTCTTCATGGGGGGCGGCACGATCTACATGTATTACGCGCGTGGGGGTGACTCATTGAACATCGGCGCCGTGGGCGAGGGCAACGCCGTGCTGATCAAATCGGCCTATCCCTGGGAAGATGAACACAGCGATGGCGAATCGATTGCCGCCATGCAGGCCCTCAATCCCGACGCGCGCGGCTTGCCGCGCCCTTTGCACACGTTGTGTGCCGGTCAGACATTGCTGTGTCGCGCACTGGCTTTGAAAGTGCCAGACTGGAACGCCCGCGGTTTCGATCCCCAGACGTTCTTCGTCGAGGACGTCGGCATCGATGTGCCCCGCATCATTTGCACGACACGTCTGGGTATCCCGCCAGGTCGAGATGAAGCACTGCCTTACCGGTACGTCGACGCAGCACTCGCACGCTACTGCACCCGCAACCCTTTGCGTCGCGGGCAACTGGCGGGAGAGCACTATACGTGGGTGGAGGGGGTAGGGTAGCTTTCGGTCGCGGCCGGCGCCGAGATCGAACAGGGCGTCCATTGAAGCGCGGGTGACTGCTGCTGTGTTTTCAACCTCAGCAGCATCGTGGCGTA
>JBAZPE010000494.1:0-2942 GCA_041648375.1 Burkholderiaceae bacterium
CGGGGATCAAAAAATGACAGTTCAATTTTCCAGATCAACGCGATTAATGAGCACACTGTCCGCAGCGGCGCTCTCCCTTGGAGCCACACTCTTTACGAACGCCAGCGCACAGACGATGCCGCCGGTGCCCGAAGCACTTAAGGCCAAGGGCGTATTGAATGCTGGCGTACGGTGTGACCAACCCCCTTACGGTTTCCAGGATCAAACGGGCGCCTATGCGGGTGTGGAGACCGACATGGCGCGCCAGATGGCGACATGGATGTTCGGTAGCCCGGACAAAGTGGTTTTCTCCTGTGTGACGGCAGAGAACCGCATCCCGCAGCTCACCGGCAAACGGGTTGATCTGCTGATTGCCACGCTGGGCGTCACGCCAGAACGTCAGCGCGTGATCGATTTCAGTACGCCCTACCGCTGGGGCGCAAGCGGCGTGCTGGTGCGCGAGGACAGCAAGGTACAGAAAGTGGCAGAACTCGACGGCCAGACTGTCGCGCTGCCCAAGGGTTCGGTACAGGCCAAGTGGTTTGAAGACAATATGCCTAAGGTGAACACGCTTCGCCTGAATACTGCGGCGGATTCACTGCAATCACTCAAACAGAAGCGCGCCGATGCCTATGCCCATGATGCCGCCACGCTCGTCGTGATTGCCGCCAGGGATAAATCACTGCGCATGCTGGACGATCCCTATCAGCTCTCCGATGCCGCCATCGGCGTGCGCAAAGGTGAAGACGACTGGCGCGCCTACGTCGATGCCGCCATCACGCGCATGCATGCTGAAAAGATGTTCAGACCCTGGGTTGAAAAATGGGTACCGGAAGAAACCCGCCCTTACTACCTCGAAGTATTCGAGACCCAGCGCCCTGATCGCAAGTAAGCGGCGAAACGAACATGGCCTTTGATCTCGACTATTTGATCGGACAGTGGCCCGCCCTGCTTGGCGGGTTACTGGTGACGATACAAGTCACTGTTCTGAGCATCGTTCTCTCGTTGGCGATCGGCCTGGTCGGCGCCGCCCTGCGATTGTTCCGTGTGCCCGTGCTGTCGCAACTGGTGGTGGCCTACGTCGAGTTCATTCGCAACACGCCCATCCTGGTGCAGCTGTTCTTCATCTTTTACGGCCTGCCATCCATCGGATTGAGTCTGTCGTTGTTCTGGTCTGGGGTCCTGAGTCTTTCTGTATGGGCCGGCGCCTATCAGGTCGAGAACTTCCGCGGCGGATTGCTGACGGTCGAGAAAGGCATGCGGGAGGCGGCTTATGCACTAAGCCTTAAGCCGCGACTGTACTTTCGCCTGGTGGCGCTGCCCATTGCGATCCGCACGAGTCTGCCCGCGATGCTCAACACATCAGTGTCTTTGCTGAAGAATTCGTCTTACCTGCAGGCAATCGGGCTGGCCGAGCTGACGTTCGTGGCCGTGGACCGAATCGCAACGGACTTTCGTGCCATCGAGATGTTCGCTGCCATCGGCGCGATGTACCTGACCCTGGTGATCTTGCTCAGTCTGGCGGCATCGCGTCTGGAATACCGTCTGCAACGGCCTTTTAGGACCTGATATGGAAGCGCTACTTGATAACGCGGTCTTCGTGGGCAAGGGGCTGGCGATGACCATGCAGATCGCCCTGGCGACCTTGCTGTTCTCCACCGCCATCTCTTTGGTGCTGGGGGTGCTCGCCAGTCTGCCCAAACCATGGCTGCGCGGCATCATCCACATGTATGTGGAGTTCTTTCGGGCGATCCCGCTGATCGTCAACATCTTCTTTATCTACTTCGCCCTGCCCCTGTTCGACATTCAACTGAGTCCTTTCGCCGCGGTGACGCTGGGATTGACCTTGTGGGGCAGTGCGAACGGCATCGAGATCGTGCGCGGCGGCATTCTTTCCACCCCTGCACACCAGTGGCGCAGTGCCTGGGCATTGGGCTTGAAGACGTGGCAGATCTATGTCTATGTCATCGGGCCTCAGGCAATGAAGGCCATCGTGCCCCCTTTCACGGGTCTGCTGACACTGCTGGTGCAAGCCACTTCGCTCGGCGCGCTCGTGGGCGTGAGCGAGTTTCTGAAAGTGGGCCAGATCATCGTCGAACGCTCGACCATCATGGGTGGTGAAAGCCCTGCATTCTTTGTCTACGCCTTTGTTTTGCTTGTCTATTTCATCATTTGCTCAGCCTTGACCTGGTTGAGTCGCTACTTAGAACGCCGGTTCAACACGGGGTCCGCCCGGCGCACGCCTGCTCCCCAGATTTAAGAGATTCCTATGACATCCGAGACGCTTGCTCCTGCATCCAAAGTCAGTCGCCGCTTGACGGAAAAAACGGCTACAGAAGTTTGTGAACTGATCTATCTGCCTCGCCTGCGCGACTTTGCGAACGGGTTCGGCTACCTCACCGAGATTAACGAAGCGCATGTGCTGATGCTGCACAAGCAGGGCCTGATGTCCACGCCCATTGCAGGCAAGATTTCGCGGGCACTGATCGAGATGGACGAGGCCGGCCCTGGCGCGGTCACGCTAGACCCCCAACGTGAGGACTCTTATTTCAACTACGAGGCACACCTGATCGCCAAGATCGGGGGTGACGCAGGCGGCCGCATGCACACTGCACGCAGTCGCAACGACATTCTCGCCACCATCGATCGACTGCGTGGGCGCGACATGGTGATCGAGCTGATCGACGGGCTGGCCGAGGTGCGTCGAGCCGCGCTGGATCAGGCCGAGCGATACGCACGTGTGGTAATGCCTGGCTATACCCACCTGCAGCCTGCGCAACCCATCACCTATGGGTTCTACCTGGCTGGTGTCGCCCAGGCGCTCGAGCGTGACACTGATCGCCTTATCGAAGCCTACAAACATATCGACCGCAGCCCCATGGGTGCAGGCGCGTTCGCCGGCACGCCCTTCCCCATCGATCGTGAAGAGACCGCACGTTTGCTCGGTTTCGGCAGCGTCATTG
>JBAZPE010000495.1:0-2919 GCA_041648375.1 Burkholderiaceae bacterium
CAGATTGGGCAATGCCGGCGGCTTGTCGGGGAAGCCATTCTTTTGCGCGAAGCCGGAGAACGCTTCGACCAGTGTGCCGAAGCCGGGCCGTGTGGCATAGGGGCCCGTCTGGCCCCAACCCGAAATACGCACAATGATCAGTTTGGGATTGATGGCGTGCAGCGTGTCCGGCGCCAGACCGAACGCTTCCAGGTCACCTGCCTTGAAGCTCTCGACCAGCACCTGAGCGTTCGCGATCATGGCCAGCAGTGCGTCACGGTCGCTGGTCTGCTTCAGGTTCAGACAAATGCTGCGTTTATTGCGCGCATAGACTTTCCACCAGATAGACTGCCCGCCATTTTTCCAATCCCGCAGCGTGTCGCCCTGAGGGCCTTCTACCTTGATGACATCGGCACCGAAATCGGCGAGCTGCAAGGTCAGCATGTTGCCTGCCAGGAGGCGGGAAAGGTCCAGTACGCGCACGCCTGACAGCGGCATTGCAGTGCTATCGGTCATTTCTTTCCCTGTGTGCCATTTGTGAGGTGGTTGCCATGCGTGTGTGCAGGGTGGCTGCGTGCGGCATAGCGTTCGTAGCGCGCGAGGAATGCGCGGGCGCGATATGCAATCGGTGCGTCGATCATTTTGCCGTCCAGCGCGATGGCTCCCTGGCCACGCGCGAGTGCGTCGTCGAATGCATCCACGATGCGTGCGGCCTCGTCGGCCTGTGCGCGCGAGCCACCGAATACTTCGTTGAGCACGCCCACCTGGGCGGGGTGGATGCACACGGCACCGCGCACGCCGATCGTGCGGGCATGTTCTGCCGTCGCTCGATAGGCGTTCAGGTCGGTGAAGTCCCCCACCGCGCCCGCCAGCCCGATGGGATGAAGCCCTGCGGCAACCGCTGCAATGGCGACGGCCTGTGCGGGGTAGGCCAAGGCCTGCACGACGGGTTCGATCGACATGGCATTGGCAAAATCCTCCGCACCCAGGCCGATGCTCACCAGTCGCGAAGATGACTGCGCGATGTCGCTGGCATGGCACACGCCGATTGGCGTTTCGATAAGCCCAATGACGCGAACCTCGCCGCAGCTGCGCCCTGCAAGGCGTTCCTCGCGTGCCAGGGCGGTGTCCACGCGCAGCAGCTCGTCGCTTCTTTCCACCTTCGGCAACATGATGCCGACTGCGCCGCTGCGCACGGCCGCCGCCAGGTCCTCCTGCAACAGCGCGGGATCGTTGTTGACCCGAATAAACACGGTGGCACCCTTGTCCTGCAGAAGAGTGACCGCCCTGGCGAGTGCGAGTCGCGCCTGTGATTTTGACGATGGCGCCACCCCGTCTTCCAGGTCAAGGAGGATGACGTCTGCCCCGCGCTCGGCCGCTTTGGATACGAAGCGATCAATGTGTGCGGGTACACATAGCATTGATCGGGCGTCGAACGAGTGGGTACTGCTCATGGGATCGGCCTATGGTCATCAAGACGGTGAGCGGCTGCGCGAAAGGCGCGGTCAGCAAACCATTATTGAGCCTTCGGGGGAATCGCGGTGAGCGATATATAGAGATTGCCCCATCTGGATTCGAGATGGCTCCAGGCGGGATCAAGCGCGGACAGGCGTCTGGGCATCGTCGCAACGGTTTCCCGAATGTCACGTCTCAGGGATCGTGCGGTCGGTGACCTGCATCAGAACTGCCAATGAGCGGGTACCCAGGCATAAGCGTCATCAAGCTTGAGCATGTGGCCCAGCCCAGGAAATGGATAATGAAATCCAAGCACCAGCATGCGCTCGCTTGCCGCGCGATCGAAAATCCTCTGGCGCGCCGCCTGTGCCGTCTCCTTGTCCCGATCAGGACCCGGTAGCCACGCGTTGTCGATGTTCACAATGGGGTGGTAGGCCAGGTCTGCCGTCAACAGCAACTGGGCATCACCCGAGTGCACCAGGAAGGTCGACATGCCCGGGGTGTGCCCGGCTGCGACCAACGTCGTCAGACCAGGCACGATTTCCGATCCCGGCTCATAGAGGATGACATCCTTGGCGTACGGTTCTAGGCTGCGTTTGATGGCGGCGCCGAAGCGTTTGCGAAAATCCTCCGGCACCGGCATGTACGACAGATCCGGTTCGCCGCGCACGAAGAAATCCCAGTCTGCGCGGGGGGCGAACACGGTCGCGTTCGCGAACGCTTTGCTGCCATCCGGTGCCCGAAGATTGCCCACATGATCGGGGTGCGTGTGCGAGATCACGATCACGTCGATGTCATCAGGGCGCCACCCCAGAGTGGCCAGGTTTGCAAAGAGCCTGCCGCCGTTCGGGCCCATCGTTTGGCCCGCACCCGCTTCAAGCAAAATCCGACGCCCACCGGTTTCGATCAGCAGGGTGTTCAGGTTCAGCGTCAGGTGATCGGTGGGCAGAAAGGCCTGTCGCAGCACCTCGTTCAATTCGCGCTCCGGTGCGTTACTCGCGTAGATTCTCGGCGGGCCCCCGATGACGCCATCGCTGATCACCGTCGCCGTGATCTCGCCCACACGAAAACGATAGTGGGTGGCGTTGCCTGGCTGTGGTGCCGCCGGCGGCGTGCGAGTGGTTTGCGCCTGAACCGGCGTGTCGAATCCGCGCCCCAGCGCCAGCCCTGAAACGCCTGCGACCGCCGTGAGCATCACCTTGCGGCGGTTCAGTAGCAAACGTTGTGTATCCATGAGCGTTCTCCGATGTGAGAAGAGGGAGTCTGGGGACGGCGTCCGTGATCGAGGTGCCGAACACGGCGACCTGCTGTCACTATGACACCCAGTACATGCGCTGATAAGATGGCTAATTCCGAACAGATTGATTAGTAGAGCTTCTCAATGGGTGAGATACGGCTAGATAGTCTGGAGATCTTTGCCTCCATCGTGCGCTGTGGCGGCTTTCGTGCTGCGGCGACGGAACGCGGCGTTTCATCGTCTGCATT
>JBAZPE010000496.1:0-2916 GCA_041648375.1 Burkholderiaceae bacterium
ATGGCGCCCTGAGGGGTACGTGTATCGCGACCGTTCGATCCGCCCAGCCGTACCCAGTCGGGACGCAGTGTCGACACGACGAATAGAATAGCTAAAGCGACCGTTACGGCCTGAGAAAAAACGAGCCAGAGTCGGAGCATGTTTATGGTGGAACCAAAACAATGAACGAAATACGCACGCAAGACATTACCGCCTGGCTGGACCATCTGCTGAAGGCCGCGCAATTCAAAGACTACTGCCCAAACGGGCTTCAAGTCGAGGGCAAGACGCATATCACGCGCATCGTCACCGGCGTGACGGCCAGCGAGGCGCTGCTGCGTGCGGCCATCGAGCACCAGGCCGATGGTGTGCTGGTTCATCACGGATGGTTCTGGCGCGGCGAAGACCCGCGCGTGCGCGGGCCGCGACGCACCCGCCTGAAGCTTGCCCTGGCGCATGACTTGAACGTGTGGGGCTATCACCTGCCACTGGACGCCCACCCCGAGTTGGGCAACAACGCCATGCTCGCAGCGAAGCTGGGCCTGGTGCCAGATCGACGCGCCGATGGCACGCCCGCGACGTTCGGGCAGGACAATCTGGTGTGGTCAGGCACCGCACCAGGCATTGCCACGCTGGGCGAACTGGCCGCGCGCGTCGCGACGGTGCTGGGTCGGGCGCCACTGTGCGTGGGCGACCCGCAAGCGCCCGTGAACCGCGTGGCGTGGTGCACGGGTGGCGCACAAGGCATGCTGGCCGATGCGGTCGAGGCCGGCGTGGACGCCTACATCACGGGGGAAGCATCGGAGCAGACCACCCACCTGGCGCGCGAAACCGGTGTCGGCTTCATCGGCGCCGGGCATCATGCTACCGAGCGTTATGGGGTGCAGGCACTGGGAGAAGCCCTGTCACACCATTTCGGGATCGACGTGCGCTTCGTGGATATCGACAACCCGGTCTGAATCACCGGCTGCTCGCAGGTTTCGCCCAGAAATGTTGCTAGCGCACCACAGCCGACAGTCGAAGTAGGGCATGCGGGACCGGCCAATTCGCACAAGCAGGCGAGGTTAAATGCAGCACCCCCAGGCATTCGGGCATTCGGGCAGCCCGACATCCCGAGACCCGGGGCATCCTGGCATCCTGGCATTCGGGCAGCTGGACATCCAGGCATCCAGGCATAGTGAAGTGTGGGATGCCCAGGCTCGGCAAGTGATCACAGCGTGTCGTGAGCCGCAGGCCGGGTCCAGTGCACCCGTCTGCGGTCTCCTCACATCGCCGGAGCAAGTACCGACTTACAACCGAGGATCTGTGAACGTACTGCCCGGCGTGGTGCTGGTCGTGACCGAAGCGCTGGGGTTGGACTTCAGCAGGTCGCGAATTTCGCGCAGCAAGGCTACGTCCTCGGGCGGCGCAACAGCCTTGGCTGGCTCGGCTTCTTTCTCTTTCTCGGCACGCTTACGCGCGGTGTTGATCACCTTGACCATCCAGAAAATGATGAAGGCAAGCAGGATGAAGTTGATGACGATGGTGAGGAAGTTGCCCCACGCAAACACCGTGGCGCCTGCGGCCGTCAGATCACGATAAGTCATCGGGCCGGTATAACCATCCGGCAGCGTAAGCACCAGGAATTTATTGGAAAAATCGACCGCGCCGCCCACCATAAAGTTGATCAATGGCATGACGATATCTTTGACCATGGAGTTCACGATGAGGCTGAATGCGCCCCCGATGATCACACCGACGGCCAGGTCGACCACGTTGCCTCTTACCGCAAAGTCGCGGAATTCCTTCATTATTGCCATATGACCTCCTGAAGCGTTTACGCCGCCAAACGGGCTAGGGGCTATAATACGCGGTTGAAAAATGCGACAAATCCCCGTAATAAAGATGCACTGACAACACATGCACTAAGCGGATTTAATCAAAAAGTGCACAGAAGTCACGCAGGCGCTTTATGCTCCGTGTGAATCACACTGTGCCACAGTCGTTGCCGCGAAGCGCCAGGCAGTTGCATCAACAAGGATTGGAAGATGAGACAGGATACGCTGGTGCATGACGAGGAATCTGCGGTTGACCCTAGCCTTCCCCCAGATCCTGCAAGAAGGTTCTGGATTACCACCACCTGTGCTGTGGGCGGCGTTGCTGGCGTAGCAACGGTCGTGCCCTTTGTCAGCACCTTCGCCCCATCGGCGAAAGCGCGCGCAGCCGGTGCACCCGTTGAAGTCGACGTGGCGGATCTCGCCCCTGGCCAGATGCGCACCGTCGAATGGCGTGGCAAACCGGTGTGGATTCTGCGTCGCTCGCCGGAACAGGTCGCCGCACTGAAGACTTCCGATGCCCTGGTGGCCGATCCGAACTCCAATCGCCCCGGCTACACCCCGGAATATGCCAAGAACGAATATCGGTCACGCAAGGCCGATTTGTTCGTCTGTGTGGGCATCTGTACCCATCTGGGCTGTTCGCCCACGCCGCAACTGAGCGGCGGGCCAGCATTTCCCGGCGACACCGGGGGCTTTAATTGCCCCTGCCACGGCTCCACGTTCGACCTGGCTGGTCGCGTCTATGCCAACAAGCCGGCGCCCGATAATCTGGAAGTGCCTCCCTACGAATACCTCAGCGACACCCGGATCATTGTCGGGGTTGACGAAGACAACAAGGCCTGACGCCCCCGGGCATCAGACTTTGCGACTATAAGCATCACGCCACGTAAGAGGAGCCATACATGGCTGGCGATAAAAGCGTCGAGACAACAGGTTTGCTGGGCTGGCTGGACCGCCGATTTCCGGTGTCGTCTACCTATAAAGCGCATCTTTCCGAATATTACGCACCCAAGAATTTCAACTTCTGGTACTTCTTCGGTTCACTGGCCCTTCTGGTGCTGGTACTGCAGATCGTCACCGGCATTTTCCTGGTGATGCACTACAAACCGGACGCCGAGCG
>JBAZPE010000497.1:0-2905 GCA_041648375.1 Burkholderiaceae bacterium
TCTCTCCCGCATATGCTTGTACAGCGGCGTAAGAATACTCTGAAAGCACAAGAACGCGAAACCGGGTTTATCCGGTGTCGCGTTCTTTTAACGTGGGCGCAGCGCGCCCCATGCGCCAGAGGCTTATTTGGCCAGTGCGGCTTCGTAACGGCGTTCGACTTCGGCCCAGTTCACGACGTTGAAGAAGGCACCGATGTACTCGGGACGACGGTTCTGGTATTTCAGGTAGTAGGCGTGTTCCCAGACATCCAGACCCAGGATGGGGGTGTTGCCATGGGACAGAGGGCTGTCCTGGTTGGCCGAGCTTTCCACGACCAGCTTGCCGCCCTTGACCGACAGCCAGGCCCAGCCGCTGCCGAAGCGCGTCAGTGCAGCCTGGGTGAAGGCTTCCTTGAACTTGTCGAAACCACCCAGATCGGCGTCGATGGCTGCAGCCACTTTGCCCGTGGGCTTGCCACCGGCGTTGGGGGCCATCACGGTCCAGAACAGCGAGTGGTTGGCGTGACCGCCGCCGTTGTTGCGCACCACGCCTTTCAGATCTTCAGGCAGCTTGTCCAGACCGGCAACCAGCTCGTCGACATTCTCGGGGGCCTTGTAGCCTGCCTTTTCGATGGCAGCATTGACGTTGTTGATGTACGTCTGGTGATGTTTGGTGTGATGGATTTCCATCGTCTGCGCGTCGACATGCGGCTCGAGGGCGTCGTAAGCGTAGGGAAGCTTGGGAAGGGTATATGCCATGGTCAATCTCCTATGTGAAGAAACAAGACGTCAGTAGTGACTATCAACATACCAGAACTTGACTGAATATGTGGTGTAGCCACCACGGCGCAGATGGTTATCTGGCGCTACAGGCTGATGGCACGTGCGCAGGCCACGGCGGAGGCCCAGGCCCACTGGAAGTTGTAGCCACCCAGCCAGCCCGTGACGTCGACGACTTCGCCGATGAAGTGCAATCCGCGCACGTTGCGTGCCTGCATGGAGCGCTGATCGAGCTGACGGGTATCCACACCACCGCGCATCACTTCCGCCTTTTTGTAGCCCTGCGTGCCATTGGGTACCAGTTCCCACTGATGCAGGGCCTGGCCCAATGCACGCAACGCACGATCGGGCACATCGGCCAGGCGCTCGGTGGCCAGGTCAGCCAGCCAGATCTCGGCCAGCCGCTTGGGCCAGAGGCCTGCGAGCACCGTCGCCAATTGCTGACGGTTGCCGTGACGCGCGGCCATCAGTTCCTGGGCAAGGTCCCGACCGGGCGCCAGATCGATCGAGATGGGCGTGTTGGGGTCCCAGTAGCTGGATATCTGGAGGATGCCCGGCCCGGACAGCCCCCGGTGGGTGAACAGCACATCTTCCAGGAAGGTCGTTCGGTGTTTGCCCGTGCCAGTGGTGACCGCGGCTTCGAGGGCCACACCTGCCAGTGGCACAAACGGCACCCAGGCCGGGCCGGCGAAGGTCAGGGGCACCAGCGCCGGGCGGGGTTCGACAACCTTCAGGCCGAACTGTCGCGCCAGTTTCAAACCGAAATCGGTGGCCCCCAGTTGAGGAATGGCCATGCCGCCGGTGGCAACCACCAGCGAGCGCGCCTCGATGCGCCCGGCCCCCGTCATCAGCACAAAACCGTGCTCGGTCTGCTCGACCGCCTCCACGCTGCAAGGCATGCGCCACTGCACACGTGCCCGGTCACACTCGGCGCGCAGGACGTCGATGATGACTTCACTGCTGGTGTCGCAGAACAATTGTCCGCGATGCTTTTCGTGCCAGGTCACTCCGTGCTCGCGCAGCAGGGCCAGAAAATCCTGGGGGGTATAACCCGCCAGCGCCGAGCGGCAGAAATGCGGGTTTTCGGAGATGAAGTGGGTGGGCTGCGTGCCCAGATTGGTGAAGTTGCAGCGCCCCCCGCCCGAAATGCGGATCTTCTCGGCAAGCTTGGACGCGTGGTCGATCAGGACCACGCGCGCCCCCCGTTGGCCCGCTACCGCCGCGCACATCATGCCGGCAGCGCCGGCGCCAATCACGGCAACGTCAAACATCAGTCCTCGATCAGGCAGTCGACGTAATACCGCACGGCGCCGTTTTCGAGCGTCTCGGCAGCCAGTCCATGCACATACGTTTCAAAGCCTGGGAAGCGGGCATTGAATTCGCGTGCAAACTGCAGGTAGCTCACGATGGTCTTGTTGAAGCGCTCACCGGGCACCAGCAGGGGAATGCCCGGCGGATAGGGGGTGAGCAGCACACCCGTCACGCGGCCTTCGAGCTGATCGATGTCGACCCGTTCCACTTCACGGTGCGCCATGCGGGCAAACGCATCGGAAGGCTTCAGCGCAGGCACCATGTCGCTCAGGTACATTTCCGTGGTCAGGCGCGCCACATCGCGCGCGCGGTAGGCCTCGTGAATCTGCTGACACAGATCGCGCAGCCCCAGACGCTCGTAACGGCGGTTGCCCTTGCAGAAGTCCGGCAGAATCTTCCACAACGGCTGGTTGCGATCGTAGTCGTCCTTGAACTGCTGCAGTGCCGTGAGCAGCGTGTTCCAGCGTCCCTTCGTGATCCCGATGGTGAACAGGATGAAGAAGGAGTACAGCCCGGTCTTCTCGATCACCACACCGTGCTCGGCCAGATACTTGGACACCAGCGCAGCAGGCACACCGGTCTCGCCGAACGCACCCGAGATATCCAGACCCGGTGTGATCACCGTGGCCTTGATCGGATCGAGCATGTTGAAGTCCGTCGCCAGGTCGCCGAAACCGTGCCACTTATCGTTGGCTTCCAGCAGCCATTCGTCACGATTGCCGATCCCGTCGGCAGCCAGGCGGTTGGGCCCCCAGACCTTGAACCACCAGTCGTTCTTGCCGTATTCGTTCTCGACCTTGCGCATGGCACGACGGAAATCCATCGCTTCGCGAAT
>JBAZPE010000498.1:0-2901 GCA_041648375.1 Burkholderiaceae bacterium
CAAGGTGCCTGTGGAGACCATGGGCTATGGCCTGTCGCAGTCGGTCGATGGCACGGTGTTCGAATGGAACTTCCCGCTGCTGGGCACCTACTGGACGGCGGCCGACGTGATGATCCAGGATATCGCCAAGAAAGAAGGCGGCATGGACAAGCTCAAGGGCAAGAAGATCGCCCTCATCTATCACGATTCGCCCTATGGCAAGGAACCGATCTCGTTGCTGACGCGGCGCGCCGAAAAGGACGGGTTCCAGTTGCTGCAATACCCCGTGACCGCACCCGGCGTGGAGCAGAAGTCGACCTGGCTGCAGGTGCGCCAGCAACGCCCGGATTATGTGCTGCTGTGGAGCGCGGGCATCATGACGCCGACCGCGATTCGTGAAGCGCAGGCCGTGGGCTTTCCTCGCGAGAAGATGTATTCGATCTGGTGGGCAGGCTCCGAGGGCGATGTGCGCGATCTGGGGCAGGTGGCCAAGGGCTACAACACGGTCACCATCCACAACAGTGCTGGACGCGGCCGTGTCTACGACGATCTGAAAACGCATGTGTATGACAAGGGCCAGGGCTCGGACGGCACGTCCAAGTCCACGCTGGGCACCATCGCGCACACGCGCGGCATGATGATCTCAATGCTGCAGGTCGAGGCCATTCGCGCTGCGCAGGAGAAGTTCGGCAAGGGTCAGCATATGACGCCTGAGCAGGTGCGCTGGGGTTTCGAGAACCTGAACCTCACGCAGGAGCGGCTCAAGGAATTGGGCTTTGACGAGATCATGCGTCCGGTGAAGACCTCGTGCAACAACCACATGGGTGACGATTGGGCCCGCATCGCACAGTGGGACGGCGCCGAATTCAAGGTCGTCTCCGACTGGTATCAGGCCGATAAGTCGGTCGTCGATCCGCTGGTCAAGGAAATGGCGCAGCGTTCGGCAAAAGAGAAGAACATCACCCCGCGCACCTGCGGTTGATGCGTATGCCTGCGGGTCCTTGGCGACCCGCAGGTTTTCCAGACGGCCCGCAAGGGTCGAAGAGGCCAGAGATGAATATTTCCGCTGCCGATGCCCAGCCCGTGACGCTGGACGCCGTGGCCGCCGACGCACCGGCGCCAACACCGACGCTGCTCGAAGTCAACGGCATCGAGGTGATCTACAACCATGTGATCCTGGTGCTCAAGGGGGTGTCGCTCAAGGTGCCCGAAGGACGCATCGTGGCACTGCTCGGTGCCAACGGCGCGGGTAAGACGACCACGCTGCGGGCGGTGTCGAACCTGCTGCGTGGTGAACGTGGCGAGGTCACCAAAGGCAATATCCAGTTGCGCCGCGAACGTATCGAGCGGCTCTCGCCGTCTGACCTGGTCAAGCGCGGCGTGGTGCAGGTCATGGAAGGGCGGCACTGCTTCGCCCACCTGACCATCGAAGACAATCTGTTGACGGGCGCCTACACCCGCAACCTGAATCGTGCCGACACGGCACAGGCACTGGAGCGGGTCTACACCTATTTCCCCCGACTGAAGCAACGGCGCACCAGTCAGGCCGGCTATACCTCGGGTGGCGAACAGCAGATGACCGCCATCGGCCGGGCGCTGATGGCCGATCCGAGCATGATCCTGCTCGATGAGCCGTCGATGGGCCTGGCGCCACAGATCGTCGAAGAAATTTTCGAGATCGTGCGCGACCTGAATCAGCGCGAGCGCGTGAGTTTCCTGCTCGCCGAACAGAACACCAACATCGCCCTGCGCTACGCCGATTATGGCTACATCCTGGAAAACGGACGGGTCATGATGGACGGCGTGGCCAGCGCGCTGGCCGAGAACGAAGACGTCAAAGAGTTCTACCTGGGCATCTCCAGTGGCGAGCGCCGCAGCTTCAGGGACACCAAATTCTATCGCCGGCGCAAGCGCTGGCTCGCCTGATACGCGGAGACCGACATGACGCAGTTCTACGATGCATTGGAAACGCGCGCGCCCGCCGAGCGCGAAGCGGCACTGATGGCGGCCCTGCCGCAGGCGCTGGCGCATGCCGTGGCGCACGCACCGGCCATCGCCCGGCAGTTGCAGGGGGTGGACCTCGCCGCGGTGAATTCACGCCAGGCGCTGGCTCGCCTGCCGGTGTTGCGCAAGCACGAGCTGCTCGAGCAGCAACGTGCCGCGCGTGCCGGCGCCCAGGCGGGCGGCGGGGACACCACCGCCATGGGGGGATTCTCGGCGATTCGCTGGGGCCAGGCAGCCCGGGTATTTGCCTCGCCCGGCCCGATCTACGAGCCGGAAAGCAAACGTGCCGATTACTGGCGGTTTGCCCGTGCGCTGTATGCCGCCGGTTTTCGGGCAAACGAACTCGTCTACAACTGTTTCAGCTACCACTTCTCGCCTGCGGGTTCGATGATGGAGACGGCCGCACATGCCCTGGGGTGCACGGTGTTTCCAGGTGGCACCGGTCAGACCGAGCAGCAGGTGCAGGCCATGTCGGATCTGGCTCCGCGGGGCTATGTCGGCACGCCCAGCTTTCTGAAAATCATCATCGAACGGGCCGAGGCCATGGGCGTGCCCGTGCCGTTCAAGCAGGCCCTGGTCTCCGGTGAGGCATTTCCGCCCTCCCTGCGCGACTGGCTATTGGCACGGGGCGTGGCGGGCTATCAGGCCTATGGCAGTGCCGATCTGGGCATGATTGCGTTTGAAACCTCGGCACGCGAAGGGCTGGTGGTGGGTGAAGACATCATCGTCGAGATCGTGCGTCCCGGCACCAGCGACCCGGTGGCCGAAGGCGAGGTGGGCGAAGTCGTGGTCACCACGCTCAATCCCGACTACCCCCTGGTGCGTTTCGGCACAGGGGACCTCTCGGCGGTGCTGCCCGGGCCCTCGCCATGCGGGCGCACCAATATGCGCATCAAAGGGTGGATGGGGCGCGCCGAT
>JBAZPE010000499.1:0-2900 GCA_041648375.1 Burkholderiaceae bacterium
TGGAGGCGATTCTGGAAGAAGCTTTCTCACATGCCGACGCCCTGACCTGGATCGATCGCTGCGAGGCCGCCGGCGTGCCCTGCGGGCCAGTCAATGATTTTGGCCAGGCCATGAAAGACCCTCACTATCTGGCGCGCGACATGGTGGTCTCGGTCGATCACCCGACGATCGGTCCTATGAACATGATAGGCATACCTACCAAGTTCTCGGTCACGCCAGGACAAATTCGCAAGGCAGCACCTACTTTTGGGCAGGACACCGATGCTGTGCTGCAGGCGTTCGGTGTGGATTCGGAGCGAATAGCAGCGATGCGCGCCCGCGGTGTCGTGCAGTGATCTGAGCGGCCTGGGCGATATCAACGAAGTCACATGACGAACAATAAGGGGAAGTCACCATGAGTCAGACCATCAATACCGGACGTCGGCACTTTACATTGGCTGGCGCCGCCGCAGGTGCGGCAAGCGTGTTGCCGTTCTGGGCGCGCGCGCAGGGCGCGGCGCCCAAGGGCGAGCCCATCAGAATAGGCGCCTTGACCTCGATGACGGGCACCGGCGGCGTATATGGCCCAGGCATGTTGCAGGCCATGCGCCTGGCCGTAGATGAAGTCAACGCCGCGGGCGGTGCAGGTGGGCGCCCGCTGCAGCTGTTCAACGAAGACGATCAGACGCGTCCCGACGCCGCGGTACTGGCGGCCCGCAAGCTGGTCGACATTTCCAAGGTCGATCTGATTGCGGGTGTGTGGTCGTCATCAGTGGCACTGGCGATTCTCCCTATCACCAACGGTGCAGGCATCATGATGTTGAACACTTGCGGCTCGCCCGATCTGAAAACCGAAGACAAGCAGGACCTGGTCTGGCAGTACCAGGCCGCCAACGATGTGTTCGGCAAGGCTTTCGCACAGATCGCGCGGCAGCGCGGCTTCAAGAACCCGGCGGTGATGGCGTTCAACAACTCCACCTTTGTCGGCCAGGCCAATTATTTTCGCAAGTCGTGGGAAGAGGGCGGCGGCAAGGTCTCGGCCTATGTGATCTACGAGCCGAACCAGACGACCTACCGAACCGAACTGGGACGCGTGCTGGCGACCAAGCCCGACGTGATCGCGTTGAGCTCATACACGCCGGATGCCACCATCATCCTGAAAGAGTGGTATCAGAATGGACAGCCTTGCAAGTTCATCATGCCAGGCTGGTCGGCCAACGAAAACCTGATCAAGGCGCTGGGTGCGGATGCCACCGACGGCATCATTGCAGTGTCGAATGTGGCCGCCACCAATCACCCGACGTTCAAACATTTCGATGCGGCATTCCGCAAGCTCACCGGACGCGAGTCCGACGTGTTCGCCGCCGAATGCTACGACATGATCATCAGCTATGCCCTGGCTGTCGAGTCGGCTGGACCGAACGCGGATCTGAAGTCGATCAACACCAAAATACGTTCAGTCACCAATGCGCCGGGCACAAAGGTCACCAGCTTTGCGCAAGGGCGCGATCTGCTGCGCAAGAAAGAGAAGATCGACTACGACGGCGCGTCCTCGACGCTGGAGTTCGGTCCAGCAGGCGACGCGGTGCCGGATTTCGGCGTGTTCGAAATCCAGGGCGGCAAGCTGGTCGCCAAGGAAGTCATTCCCGGCACGATCTAAGCCGCATCAGGAGACCGCCATGGATTGGCTATCGATAGTAAACGCGGGAATCAACGGCACCGTCCTGGGCCTGCTGTTGGCGCTGCCGGCACTGGCGGTGACGCTGGTGTTCGGCATCGCCCGATTCCCCAATGTGGCAACCGGCGACTACATGACGCTGGGTGCCTATGCAGCAGTGGCAGCACAGACCTTTGGCGGTCTGTCGCTGGTGGCCAGCGGCGTATTCGCGTCGCTGACCGTCGGCGTCGTGTCGTTGTTTTTCTACTTCTGGGTGTTTCGCGCGCTGGCCAAGCGACCGCTGGTCAGTCGCCTGATTGCGTCGATCGGTGTGGCTTTTGCGGTGCGCAGCACGATCACGTTCTTTGCCGGCCATTATCAGTACAACATCGAAGCGCCGCTGGTGCGGGCCTGGAATTTCAACGGCATTCGCATTTTGCCTACCGATGTCTACATTGCCGTCACGGCGATCGTGGCGCTGGTGCTTGTGTTCATGCTGATGCGTTTCACGCCCATGGGACGGCGCATGCGGGCCGTGGCAGACAACCCTGAACTGGCCAGCGCCAGTGGCATCAACGCCCGGCGGGTGATGGTGCTGCTGTGGTCCATCGTGGGAATTTTCTGCGGGCTCGGTGGGTTCCTGCTGGGCGTGAAGGCGGTGGTGATTCCCGAGCTGGGTTTCGAGCTGCTGTTGACGATTTTTGCGGCCGTCATCCTGGGAGGTATCGGCACACCCATCGGTGCGGTCGTCGGCATCCTCGTGTTCGGAATCTCTCAGGAAATCGGATCGTTGTATGTCGGCCCCGCCTACAAGATCGTGATGGCGTTTCTGGTTCTGCTGTGCGTGCTGTTGCTGCGTCCTCAGGGCATCTTTGGTCGAATTCAGGCTGCGAGGTAAGCATCATGGAAGGGTATATCGTCACGATTTCGATCACCATCCTGATCTACATGCTGCTGGCGGGCGGTTTGTCGCTGCAGTATGGGTTCACGGGGCTGATCAACTTTGGACATGTCGGTTTTTTCGCCATCGGCGCCTATACGTCGGCGTTGCTTGCCATGCAGGGGGTACCGATCCTGATCTGCATGATGGCCGCCACGGCCTTCGCCGCGCTGTTCGCATTTCCCCTGGGGATGATTGCGCTGCGGCTGCGGGGAGATTATCTGGCCATTGTCACGCTGGGCTTTTCCGAGTCCGTTCGCATGGTGCTGCAGAAAGAAGAGTGGCTCACGCGAGGCGTGCATGGCATACCAGGCATTCCTCGTC
>JBAZPE010000500.1:0-2891 GCA_041648375.1 Burkholderiaceae bacterium
CAGTTGATCGGCAGCCAGGATATTGATCCGCCCCCGGCCATCGGGCTCCAGGTGCATCAGATCATCGACATCAAGCGCGGGTTCACCAAAAAATGCCTGCGCGCCCTGCGTTTCAAGCACCAGCAGCGTGCGCTGAATGGCCCCCACCGAGGCCGCCGACACATTGCCGTAACGCTGCTGCAAGGTGGGCGCTCGTGCGGCGACATCGGCCAGCATGGCACGCAAGTCATCCAGATCGACCAGGAGCTGACCTTCGTCCTGCGCCACCTTGAACACCACGGCGAGCACGCCCGACTGGGTATCGTTCAGCGACAGCATTCTGGCCAGCAACACCGGGCCCAGATCCTGGATGGTGGCGCGCAGCGGGTGTCCGGCCTGCCCGAAGACGTCCCACAGGGCAGCCGGGAAGGCGGACCAGGCCGGAACCGGCATTCCCAGCCCCGACAGGCGGTCCAGCATCTTGGGGGTGGCCAGACCGGGCTGCCCCAGCCCGGTCAGATCGCCTTTGATGTCGGCCAGGAACACTGGCGTACCCATGGCCGAGAAGGCCTCGGCCAGAACCTGCAGCGTGACCGTCTTGCCGGTCCCCGTTGCGCCGGTGATCAGACCATGGCGATTGGCCATCGTCGGCAACAAATGCGCTTGAGCGTCGCCATGCAACGCCAGTACGACCGGTTCGGACATCGTGATTCTCCTAGATGACGCTGAACGCACGTCAGGCACGGTAAAATACTTTTTTTGCTCCCTCTACCGAGACATTATGGCCGGACACAGTAAATGGGCCAACATCCAGCATCGCAAAGGGCGTCAAGACGCCAAACGCGGCAAGCTTTGGACCAAGATCATTCGCGAAGTTACCGTCGCTGCACGGGCTGGCGGGCCTGATCCCGACAGCAATCCCGCGCTCAGGCTGGCGTGGGACAAGGCCATGGCGGCCAACATGCCCAAGGACAATATCCAGCGCGCCATCACCCGAGGCGCAGGCGGGGCCGACGGCGCCGACTACGTCGAAGTCCGGTACGAAGGGTACGGCCCCGCAGGCGCCGCAGTGGTGGTTGAGTGCAGCACCGACAACCGCACCCGCACCGTGGCCGATGTGCGCCACGCGTTTGCCAAGCACGGAGGCAACCTCGGCCAGGAAGGCTCGGTCGCTTTCCTGTTCAATCATTGCGGCCAGTTCATCTTCGCGCCGGGCACCTCTGAAGACAAGGTCATGGAAGTGGCCCTGGATGCGGGTGCCGACGATGTGATCGTCGATGAAGAAGGGGTGATCGAAGTGGTCTGCGCAACGGCCGAGTACCTGGCCGTCAGCAAGGCGCTGAAAGCTGCCGCGCTGGAACCCGAGGTCGAAGGCGTCGTCATGAAACCCCTGAACGACACAGAGCTGACGGGCGATGACGCCATCAAGATGCAGAAGCTGCTCGACGCGCTCGACGCGTTGGATGATGTTCAGGACGTATACACCTCGGCCGTGATGGCCGATCCCCAATAATGCTCTCGGTCGCAGCTTACTTATGAAACTACTCGTCATTGGCTCTGGTGGTCGCGAACATGCGCTGGCCTGGCGCCTGGCCAAATCGCCGCGTGTGCACAAGGTCTATGTCGCACCGGGCAATGCCGGTACGCATTTGTCTTCGAATCTGCAGAACGTCGATCTGACCGATCCCACTGCCCTGGCAGACTTTGCCGAGAAAGAAGGCATCGCCATGACCGTCGTGGGGCCCGAAGCGCCCCTGGCAGCGGGCGTCGTGGATACGTTCCGTGCTCGCGGGCTGAAGATTTTCGGTCCCAATCGTGCGGCGGCACAGCTCGAAAGCTCCAAGGATTTCGCCAAGGCCTTCATGGTCAGGCATCACATCCCCACGGCTCGCTACGAGACGTTCACCGATCCCGTCGCCGCGCACGCCTACATCGATCGCGAAGGTGCGCCCATCGTCATCAAGGCCGATGGCCTGGCAGCTGGCAAGGGCGTGGTCGTGGCCGAAAATCTGCAGCAGGCCCACGACGCCGTCGATGCCATGCTGGGCGACGGATCCATGGGTGCCGCCGGCGCACGCGTGGTCATCGAGGAATGCCTGGTCGGTGAAGAGGCCAGCTTCATCGTCATGTGCGATGGTCGCAACGTGCTTGCGCTGGCCACCAGCCAGGACCACAAACGGCTCTCCGATGGCGATCTCGGCCCGAATACCGGTGGCATGGGCGCTTATTCGCCCGCGCCGGTGGTCACCCCCGAAATCCACCACCGCATCATGCGCGAAGTCATCATGCCCACGGTCAACGGCATGTCCCGCGACGGTCTGCCCTACACCGGCTTTCTTTATGCAGGTGTCATGATTGCGCCGGGTGACGAGCCCGACCGCCCCATCAAGGTACTGGAATTCAACTGTCGCATGGGCGACCCTGAAACCCAGCCCATCATGATGCGCGTCAAGAGCGATCTGGTCGATGCCATCGAGCACGCCATCAACGGCACACTCGACAAGGCAGACATCGTTTGGGATCGTCGCACCGCACTGGGCGTGGTGCTGGCGGCCCATAATTATCCGGGCACGCCGCGCGCCGGCGACAAGATCGAAGGGCTTCCCGAGGACGACGACACATGCATGGTGTTTCATGCCGGCACGCGCATGGAAGGCAATGACGCCGTTACCTCCGGTGGGCGCGTGTTGTGTGTCAGTGCACTGGGCGACTCGGTTCGCATGGCGCGTGAACGCGCTTACGAAACGGTCGAAGGCGTGCGTTTCGACGGGCGTCAGTACCGCACCGACATCGGCTGGCGCGCGCTGAAGCGCAACCCGACCAAACCTAAGGCCGACGCCTGAGCGTCTCGGCGCCTGAGTCCATGACGACGCGCCCAGGCGCTAACAGCTAACAGCTAACAGCTAACATTA
>JBAZPE010000501.1:0-2891 GCA_041648375.1 Burkholderiaceae bacterium
ACCTCGTTTCCCATCGCGCTGGTCAGTGGATTGACCGCGTGGGAAGTTCTTCGATGCGATGCGCTGAAGACGATGCAGTCCCGCCATATCGTCGTTCTGGTGACGAGCGTGCACACCATCGCCTATGCGTGCCGCGCCTTCGTTCTTCCCTGGCTGGTCGCCTGGCTTGGCCCAAGCGTGCTGTCCCTCTCCAGCAAGATGACCATCTATGAAGGCGTGCTGTATTCAGTCCTTCTGCCCATGACATTGCTCAAGCTCGTGCGCGAAGAAAGCCACTGTCAGCTACTGCGCGAATCGCAAACCGACTATCTCACCCGACTGGGCAACCGACGCTGGTTTTTCGAAGAAGGTGCCCGGGTGCTGGGCAACAGTCCTCAGGGACCGATCGCCATTTTCGCGTTCGATCTTGATCAATTCAAAGCGATCAACGACCGATACGGTCATCAGGTGGGCGACGACGTCATCAAATCGTTCGCCAATACCGTAAAAAACGTCATGGGATCGGGCGTGATAGTGGCCCGTCTCGGAGGCGAGGAATTTGCTGCCCTACTGGACGCAGACAAGGCCCGACGGGCACATGATCTGGGTGACGCCATCGCCACACGATTTGCGCAGACCATCACCAAACGGTTCGACGACCACGACGTTCTGGCCACCGTGAGCATCGGCCTGGCCTATTACGCATCCGCAGCGCCTTCGCTTGCCCAGGGGCTGGCCGACGCCGATCAGGCCCTATACAAAGCGAAATCGCTGGGTGGGAATCGTATGGAACGCGCTCAAGCAGCCGGCTGAATACCTAAATCGCTTATTGCTGTGGGAGGCTTAGGGTCAGTTGGGCGCCATTGCCCGAAAAAGCTGATCCAGTTGCAAGCATAGGCCTGTCCCGCTTGGTCGGCGGCGCTGCGATCCTGGAACGGACCCAACATATTCAGTTCAAGGCTGGGCCAGGGCGTCTTGGCGATCGGCGCGAACCCTTCGATGAAGATGCGTACGTACATCCCATCCTCCCCGCTAAACGAGCGCAGGGTCACATCCGTGGATTCGTACTTGAATGAGCTTTCAGCAAGTGGCATGTGAGTTGCTCCATAGAACGAAAGAGTTTTCAACGCATGGGGCAAGGTGCGGAAAACGCCCGGTATATGGGAATTCTGCTAATACTACTCGCTCGCTGTAATTACAATCTAAATGTTACAGACTTTTTATACGGGTTGTCCCATCTGGTGAGCCTGAGCGCCCCAGTGAGCAGTAGAGAGCCGCCGTTCCATTTCAAAGCGTCGTCATGCCGCACCACGCTCGCCACCGTCAACGCGGCCCTGTATCCTCGAACGGAGCCATTATCTGGCCAACGGAATACGATGCCACTTACCCGAATTCAGCCCATTAACACTGCCGGAAGCACCAACAACTGCGATCGATGTGAGTCCGACCTCCCCTTTGACATCGCATTCGCCTATCAACCCATCGTCAACATCGCCAAACGAACCATCTTCGGGCGGGAAGCTTTGGTGCGTACGGCAGAAGGTGGCCCTGCCGCCGAGGTGCTCGGGCGCGTCACCGACGCCAACCAATATCTGTTCGATCAGACATGCAGGGTTCAGGCCATTCGTGGTGCAGCAGAACTGGGTATGGAAGAGATGTTGATGATCAACTTTCTGCCCAACGCGGTCTACGAGCCGGCTGCCTGCATCAGCAAAACGCTGGAGGCTGCCAAGGCCTGCGGATTTCCCAGCCATCGGATCGTGTTCGAAGTATCCGAAGGCGAAAAGGTGCATGACCGCAAACACCTTGTGAATATCTTCAGGGAGTATCGGCGCTTTGGCTTTCGCACCGCGATCGATGATTTCGGTGCTGGGTACGCCGGGCTCAACCTGCTTGCCGACTATCAGCCGGACATGGTGAAAGTCGACATGGAACTGGTGCGTGATGTGGACAGCTCTGTGGCGAAGCAGGAAATCGTCAAAGGGATCGTCGGCATCTGCAAGGCGTTGCGTGTGGACGTCATCGCAGAGGGAGTAGAAACCGTTGAAGAACGGGATTTCCTCCATCGCGCAGGCATCAATCTCATGCAGGGCTATCTGTTTTGCCGGCCAGCGTTCAAAGGCCTGGGCACGATTGAGCCTGCGGCATGGTGATCCTGGCCAATAACGGCGCCTGACTCCCCTGATCAAGGGTTTTACCTGCCGCGAACGCTTGCCCAGCGTCGCACTGACAATCAGAATTAGGCACGAAGACGCGCCATAGGTGAGGGTCGCGGCATCAAGCGATGTCACGTCAAGGACGCGGTTTTCTGAGATGATCACGCCCTATTCGTTTGCTCAGCCGGAACTGACTTGAACAGGACACACACCCGCCCCGCGATTCCGAAGACAGTCTGGATACTGGGAGTCGTCAGCTTGCTGATGGATGTTTCCACTGAAATGGTGCAAACACTGCTTCCTGTCTATCTGGTGAGTGGACTCGGCTTTTCTGCGGTGATGATAGGGCTTATCGAAGGTGCGGCCGTCACGATCGCCATGGTGACCCGATTGTTCGCCGGCGTGCTGTCCGACCTTTTTCGGAAACGAAAAACGCTAACCTTGCTCGGCTACGGCCTCGGCGCATTATCAAAACCGCTTTTCCCACTGGCTGACACGGCATTAGGTGTTTTTGGCGCAAAATTTGTGGACCGAGTTGGCAAAGGTATACGCAGTGCGCCACGCGATGCGATGATCGCCGACGTCTCGCCGCCCGAGATACGAGGCGCAAGTTTCGGCTTGCGCAAATCGCTCGATACGGTGGGGGGCTTTCTCGGGCCTTTGATTGCGATTGCAATCATGTTGGCAAGCGGTAACGACATCAAGCTCGTGTTCTGGCTGGCGGTACTGCCTGCCTTTGCGGCTATCTTCATATTG
>JBAZPE010000502.1:0-2891 GCA_041648375.1 Burkholderiaceae bacterium
TTCGCGCCGATCTCTACTATCGCCTGGCTGTGATCGAACTCTGGGTACCCAGCCTGGACGAGCGGGGCGCCGAAGAAAAGAAAACGCTGTTTCGCACGCTGCTGGCGCGCCATTGGCAAAGCGGCATTGAGGCCGAGTCCGGCGATGACGTGCCGGTCTGGCTGTTGGACAGAATCGCCATGACCTCCTATCCAGGCAACGTGCGCGAATTATCCAACGTTGTGGAGCGCATTGCGCTGGTGCGCCGCCAACTCGGGGTATGGGACGAGCGTCGAATCGAACGCATCTTCGAACGGCTGAAGGCAGCGCCCTGTGCCTCCAGCGACATCGTGGCCACCACTGCACCCGAGATGACGCCCCTGGGCAATGCCGAGCGAGCCGAACGCGCCCGCGTCCTGAGCGCGCTGCAAGCCAATGGCTGGCGGCGGCAGGATACTGCGCAACAGCTTGGCATCAGTCGCAAGGTGCTTTGGGAAAAGATGCGCAAGTTGCAGCTCAATCCCGGGCAAGCGGAAATGGCAGACGATTCTTATGCAACATCGTCGTAAAAAAGGTAGTAGTTTTGCCGCCAACACATCTAACTTGGTATAGTTTCGCAACATTGAATTTAGGGAATGGCATGACGCTGCACCATCTACGGTCCCCCCTGCGCCTGGTCGCGCTCGCTGGTGCGCTGGCAAGCCTGACGGCATGCGGCATGTTTCCCCAAAAAAACGCTGATCGTCCCACGGTCATGGCGGTGCCCGCCTCCGAAGCTCCCGCAGGCGACACGCCGGTTGCGCCGCCTGTGGCCGCGCCAGCGCCGGTCGCACCCGCCGCGCCAGCGACGCCACCTGCCGCCAGCACCGTCGCCGAACTGCAGCGCCTGATTCAGGCCCGGGAAGTGACCGAGCTGCGCACGACTTACAACGGCAGCTACGGCGCCAGCCTGCTGTTCAAACCCGAAGACGTCACCTATTACGTGACGCTTTTCCAACAGAAAAATTTCTGGCGTGTGGTGCGCACCACCTCCGAAACCCAGGCTGAGAACACTTTCCGCAGTTTCATGCAGGAATCGGCCAGCCTGGCCGAGGTCGAGATGCGCCGCATCAAGTTGCAGGCCGATTACGCGCTGAGCGAGCGCCTGCTCAACCGCCGTAGCGAGCAGCTTGGCACCTTGCAGGCCGATCAGGCGATCCGCCAGCAGCAGGAACAGGAAGTCGCACAGCGCCAGGCAGAGACCCGCTCGCAGGCGGCAGAGCTGGCTCGTCAGCAAGCCGACGCCAAGCGCGAGCTTGCAGACCTGCAAAAGCAGATCGATCAGCTTGAAGCCGAGCAGCGTCGTCTGGGTGGCACATCCGCCCGGGGCACAGGCAGCAAAAACACGCGTCAGCGTTAAAATGGTGACGAACCGCCTGGGGCGGTTCCGTTACGAAGGGCGCGACATGCCCTGATAGGGCGTGAATGAGTCTTAAAGTTTTTGATCTTCAATGCGCATCCGGGCATGTGTTCGAGGGGTGGTTTTCGTCTCGCAACGACTACGACGTCCAGCTCGAACGCGGCTTGCTGACGTGCCCGGTCTGCGACGACCATCATGTGGTCAAGATGCTATCGGCGCCTCACCTGAACGTGGCACACATTCGCGCAGCGGCCTCGGGCGCATCGCCACGCGAAGCCGCCGCCGCGCGCGCAGACCACCGTGATAGCCTCGAACACGATGTGCCCCGGGGCAGCACAAATCCAGGCACCGCATCGGGTGGCGTCGCGCGCACGGATCAGATGACGACCGAAGCAGCGCAAGTCGCCAAACTGCAGGCAGCCCTGCTCAGACAGGTGCGTCAGGTCATCAACAGTGCTGAGAACGTGGGCCCCCGTTTCGCCGAAGAAGCCCGCCGAATCCATGACGAAGGCAGCGCACGCGCCATCCGCGGAACCGCCACGCCAGCCGAGCGTGAAGCGCTGGCAGAGGAGGGCATCGACGTCATGACGGTGCCCGATATCTTCGACGACGACCGGCTGCAGTAGCCTCTTTTCCGGGGCACCAAGCGCAAGAGCCCCCTGAACCGGAACAAATCTCTTAACGAAAATTGCCCCCTTGGACTGGAATCCAGCCTAAGGGGGCAATCGAACTGCGCTGACACTCGGGTCAGGCAGAACGCCGCATTACATCACGCGGCTGCGGTACTCGTTGGTGCGGGTGTCGATCTCGATCTTGTCGCCAATGGCGCAGAACAGGGGAACGCTGATGTCGTATCCTGTGGCCAGCTTGGCAGGCTTGAGCACCTTGCCGGAGGTATCGCCGCGCACGGCAGGTTCCGTGTAGATGATTTCACGAACGATGGTCGTGGGCAGGTCAACCGAGATGGCACGGCCATCATAGAAGGTGACTTCCACGGGCATGCCGTCTTCCAGATAGTTGAGCGAATCGCCCATGCTGTCGGATTCGATTTCGTACTGGTTGTAGTCTTCGTCCATGAAGACGTACATGGGATCACCGAAATACGAGTAGGTGCATTCCTTGCGGTCCAGGGTGATGACGTCGAATTTTTCGTCAGCCTTGTAGACGCTTTCGCTGCCCGAACCCGAGAGCAGGTTCTTGAACTTCAGCTTGACGACGGCCGAGTTGCGGCCCGACTTGTTCAATTCAGACTTCTGCACGACGAGCGGCTCTTGACCGACCATCACCACATTTCCGACTCGCAATTCCTGAGCGGTTTTCATTTACCGACACTCCTGATTAATCTTCGCTTTAAAAGCTTGCGCTTTCACTGTTGCCCTCCCAGGTCGGGGCGAATACATTCGCGCCAGCATTCCGCAGGAAACCCGTTATTCTAGCGTGAATTAAGCGCAGCTATACAGAAATCGGCAAGATTGTCGGCCAGATCAGACATGGCCGCCAGATGGTCTGCGTC
>JBAZPE010000503.1:0-2886 GCA_041648375.1 Burkholderiaceae bacterium
TCCATGTGCGAGGGGATTGGGCCGGTGCCTGCCTGTTCGAATCCTGGGCCGACCGGGTTCAATCTATCAATACGACGAATTATAGAATGTTTGGTGTCGGTCCGCAATCCCGCGCAAGCAACGCCACCCATATCGCGCGGGCGGGCCAAAGCCGATTCTGCGGATGTTGCGGTTGCCGAATCAGCCCAGTGCGGCGCGAATTTTGACCGCCGTCGCTTCCAGTGCTGCGGGATCGGCCATGACCGAGGCGTGCGCGCGCTGGCGATCGTCACCGTGGCGCGGAATGACATGGATGTGGAAATGCGGCACGGTCTGGCCCGCTGCCGCCCCGTTCATTTGCGCGATATAGATGCCAGGCGCGGCAAGTGCTTTCTGCAGGGCGCGTGCGATCTTGCGAGCGGTATCGAGCGTGGCGTGGCCCCCTGCATCAGAGAGGTTCATCAGCGTGTCGGCGGATTCCTTGGGAATCACCAGCACGTGACCGTCTGTCTGCGGCATGATGTCCATGAAAGCCAGGGTGTGGGCATCCTCGTACACCCGGGTGCAGGGTGCCTCGCCTCTCAGAATCTTGGCAAATATGTTGTTGGGGTCGTAGCTCATCGCGTGATCCATGAAGAAAATCCTTAGAATAACTTTCCCTGCCGTGCAGCCCAGGTCCGCTCGCGGCATTTATAGGATATTGCCATGACGCAGCACACCACACCCAAAGTAGACAGGTATATCCAGGATGAGCTTGCCCTGCTGCGCGTCCAGACCCCCCATGGTCAGGCCGTGATCGCCGAGCAGGGGGCACAGTTGCTCAAGTACACCCCGAGCGGCCAGCAGCCTCTGGTGTGGTTGAGCGCAGAGGCCGCTTATCGGCGCGGGGAATCGGTGCGCGGCGGCGTGCCCGTCTGCTGGCCCTGGTTCGGTGATCTGGTGCGCAATCCTGCCCAGGTGCGGGCAGGGGTAGACGCGGCCCACCACGATCAGGCCCCCAAACATGGCTTTGTGCGCACCCTGGACTGGACGCACGCCGAAACGGCGATCGAGGCCGAAAGCGTGACCCTCATCTTCAAGCTCGACGTGGCCGGCGGGTCGTTCGGCTGGGCACAGCCTGCGCACCTGACGCTGCGTTTTCGTCTGGCCGATACGCTAACCATCGAGTTGGGGGTGACCAACTCGAGCAATGAGGCCATGGTGGTGTCGCAGGCGCTGCACACCTACTTCGCCGTCAGTGACGTGCGGCAGGTTCAGGTGCGGGGCGTGGAGGGTGCACACTTCATCGACACCCTGGATGATTGGAAGACCAAGACTCAGGCCGGCCCGCTGACCATCAGCGGCGAGACCGACAGGCTGTATCTCAATCTGGGAGACCGGCTCAGCATTGAGGATCCCGGGTGGGGGCGTCGTATCGAGATCCAGACCGCCCACAGCGCCAGCGCCGTCATCTGGAACCCCTGGATCGAGAAGGCCGCACGGCTCTCGCAATTCGACGACGATGCCTGGCCGCAGATGCTCTGCATCGAAACGGCCCGGGTGTGGGACAACCTGGTGTCGATTGCGCCGGGCGATACCGCCTATATGGCGGTGCATCTGCGCGCTTCGCCGTTGCCGTGAACCACGTGCAACCGGTGGCGCGGTAGACTGGCAGCACGGTTTTCGACAGGGGCGTCGCTTTGCATTTCATTCATACCGCCGATTGGCAAATCGGCCGTGTTTACGGGCAGTTCGATGATGAAGACGCCGTGCCTCTGGCGCAGGCGCGCATCGATACGGTCGCCGCTATCGCCCGGCAGGCGCAGGCCAGCAGTGTCGATGCCGTGCTGGTAGCCGGCGATGTGTTCGATACGCAGGGCGTGAACGAGCGCAGCATCCGTCGGCTGTTTGCCGCATTGCAGCCCTACGACGGGCCCTGGCTGATGATTCCCGGTAATCACGATGCGGCCCTGACCGACAGCGTATGGACACGTGCGCAGGCCTTGGGCTGTGTGCCGCCGAACGTCCACCTGATTCTGACCCCGGGTGTCTATCCCGTTCCTGGCGTGGCGGCCCATGTCCTGGCGGCACCCCTGACCCAGCGGCACACATATGACGACGTCACGGCGTTTTTCGACGATGCCATCACGCCTGCCGGCGTGTGTCGCATCGGCCTGGCACATGGAAGCGTCGCGGGCCTGTTGCCCGACGCCATCGATTCAGCCAATCCGATTTCTCCCAGGCGTGCCGCAACGGCGCGACTCGATTATTTGGCATTGGGCGATTGGCACGGCACGATGGAGGTCGACGCTCACACATGGTATAGCGGCACGCCCGAACCCGACCGCTTTCGGAACAACGAGTCAGGGCAAGTGCTGGACGTGCGTATCGACGCGCCGGGCGGACGGCCCCAGGTTCAGGCGCTGGATATCGGCCGGTATCGGTGGTCGCAATGGGATCGCCATGTCGACCTGTCGTCCGACGTGCAGGCGCTGGCACACGAGCTGGCAGGTCTGGGCGCGCAAGATGTGCTCAGATTGACGCTTTCGGGGCGCATCAGCCTGGCTGACCATGACCGCCTCGCCCAAGCCTTGGCCCAGGCGCACGCCCAGGCACACACGGTGCAGGTCCAGGCCGATGCGCTGGTGCTGGCACCCGATCAGGATGACTTCAGTGCCATGGGGGCCGACGGCTACGTGGCCACGGTGGTAGCACAGCTGCAGGCGATGCAGGAGCAGTCTGCCGATGCCGATGTGGCGCGTGAGGCCCTGCGCCTGCTGGTGCAATATCAGCGCGAGACGGCAGAACCCGCATGAAGCTGCGTCGCCTTGAACTGATCGAATTCAAACGCTTTCGTGATGGCTTCGTGATCGATGACATCGCGCCTGGCCTGAACATTGTCGTGGGTGGGAATGAGGCCGGCAAAAG
>JBAZPE010000504.1:0-2879 GCA_041648375.1 Burkholderiaceae bacterium
GCATACGGGCCCCACCCGAGCCTGATGCCAGGCACCGGCTCACTTCATTATTCTTAAACGGGTTCCATCACGCACTGCAGGGGATGCTGGCGAACCTGAGCAAACTGCGCCACCTGCTCGATGCGGGTGGCCGCCAGATCGCGTGGATAGATGCCACAGACACCCCTGCCCTCATGGTGAACGCGCAACATGATGTGCGTCGCCTCTTCATCGCTCTTTCCGAAGAAGCGCTTGAGCACAAGCACAACGAACTCCATGGGGGTGTAATCATCATTGAGCAGCACGACCTGATACATCGGAGGCGGCGCAAGGCGCGCAGACTCTTTCTCGGCAACGATATCGGGTGTTCGATCGACTTTGGTACTCATAGGGCCACTATTCTAAGGCTGGAACATCAGGGCAGATGTTAAAAATTCTGAAAAGGCCGACGCTGCCCACAAACATGCGTGCTTTCCACACTTGACGCTCGAAAGATTTCCGGCGCATTATCCGAGCACATCTTCATGATCCAGCGAGGCATCCGCCATGTCTGACGCTCCTGACGTATCCGCCAACCCTGTCCAGTCCAGCGGGCCCAAAGCGACCGGCGTGGTCAAGTGGTTCAACAATGACAAGGGGTTCGGCTTCATTACGCCGGATGCCGGGGGCGAAGATCTGTTCGCACACTTCTCGTCGATCCAGATGACCGGCTTCAAGACACTCAAGGAAGGTCAGAAAGTGGCCTTCGAAATCATTCAGGGACCCAAAGGCCAGCAGGCGCTGAACATTACGGACGCCTCAGCCGCAGTCTAGCGCCCTGCCCGTCTGATCGGCATACCCCTGCATCGTGACGCTTTCAGGCTTGAATGAGGCTGGTGTATTCTTGCGCTCCCCCATGCGAGCTTGAGGTTATCGCCGTGTTCCGCCGCCTTCACGCCATTCTAATCCGTTGCGCCGCCGCCTCGGCCTTCGTGCTGGGTGCTGCCCTGCCCGCTGCGCATGCGCAGAATCGCCTGCCCGTCACCGAGCTCTCGGTCGGTATTCATACGATTCGAGCGGAAGTGGCTGCAACCGATGAAAATCGCCGCACGGGACTGATGTACCGTGAATCGATGAAGGCAAACGAAGGCATGTTGTTCGTCTTCGATGCGCCGGATCAGCAATGCTTCTGGATGCGCAACACGCTTATTCCGCTATCGATTGCTTTCGTCACTGACGACGGCACCATCAGCAACATCGCCGATATGACCCCGATGTCTACCGACACCCACTGCTCCCGCGGCGCGGTCCGCTACGGGCTGGAGATGAATCAGGGATGGTTCGCTGAACGCGGCGTGGTGGCCGGCCACAAAATCAACGGCCTGCCCTGATCCGTCGTCAGGCCTCGACCTTGACGCCTCTCACCTGACGGGAAGGGCCCCTCGTGCTTCGATCACATCGACCGATGCCTCTCCCTGTCCGAACCTGACCTCGAGCCGCTGTTGCGGCCTGAGCTGCGCAGCGTCGCGCACGATCGCACCTGAGGCATCCGTGACCAGTGCGAACCCCCGTTTCAGCGGCTGAGCCGGGTCCTGAGCGGCCAGACGGGCCGCCAGCACCTCCCACCGCTGCTGGCGACGTGCGAGCAGGTGTCGCGCAGCGCTGGCCAGATTTCGCATATCGCTACGCAACTGTTCGCCACGCCGCTTCACATCCGGCCGATTGCGGGCCAATGCCGCCTGGCCAATCGAGAACCGCTGTCGCTGACGGTGAATGATCACCGGCATGGCCAGCGCCATGCGCCGGCCCGAGGCCAGCAGATGCTCCTGCTGGCGTGCCAGCCGCTGGGCGGGCGATACCAGCCGGGCACCGGCGTAATCGACACGCTGTGCCAGCCGCTCGATCAAATAGGTCTGCGCGTCGTGCAGCGCGCTGGCCAGCCTGCGCACCTGCTCCCTTAATTCCGCCACGGGCGGGCAGGCGAGCTCGGCCGCAGCCGTGGGTGTCGGTGCCCGCACGTCCGCCACGAAATCGGCAATCGTGAAATCGGTTTCATGGCCCACCCCACTGATCACCGGGATCTCGCTGGCGGCGATCGCATAGGCGAGCACCGCCTCGTTGAAGCTCCAGAGATCCTCGATACTCCCTCCGCCACGCACCACGAGCAGTACGTCGACCTCCTGCCGCGCATTGGCCTGCTGCACGGCTCGCGCAAGCTGCGCGGCTGCCTGAGCGCCCTGCACGGGCGCCGGGTACACAATAATAGGTACTTGAGGTGCACGACGCGCCAGTGCCGACAGGACGTCGCGCAATGCAGCGGCCTGCCGGGAAGTCACCACCCCAATGGCGCGGGGCATGGCGGGAAGCGGACGCTTGCGTGCGGGATCGAAAAGGCCCTCATCCTGCAACTGCTGCTTCAGCCGCAGAAACGCCTCATACAAATCACCCAGCCCGGCACGCCTGAGGGCATCCACCTGCAACTGATAGTCGCCTCTGGGTTCATAAAGTGATACGCGAGCACGAATTTCGATGCGATCGCCCGCACGAGGCAAAAAGCCAACTGCCTGGGCGCGCGAGCGGAACATGACCGCTTTCACCGCCGCACCGGCATCCTTCAACGTGAAATACCAGTGCCCCGAAGCGGCCGCCGTGAAGTTCGACACCTCACCCCGCACCCACACCGTGCCGAACGCGTCGGCCAGACACTGAGACACTGACGCGTTGAGCTGGCTGACCGACAGAATCTCCCGCACAACGCCGTCATTTTGGACTTGACTTTCAATTGTCATACGGGCTCCAGGGGCACATCTGTCCACAGCGGTTGATAAGTAGCGGCGAATGATAACGCAGCTGTCGAATCTACAAAAAACGCTGGGAAGCCGCATAGTTACACCGCAACCATATGATTTTATGGATGTTTT
>JBAZPE010000505.1:0-2879 GCA_041648375.1 Burkholderiaceae bacterium
GGCGCCAGGCCGGGCGTGTCGCCCAGCAACACCGCTGCGGGGTACTCGCTTTTGATTTGCGCCGTCAGGCTGGCGACATCTGCGGCCGGTAGCTGTGACAGGTGACGCAGACGAATGCCCGTCACTCCCGCTGCGAGCCAGCCACGCACCCGCTTGACCCAGTCATCCAGCAGCGCCGGATCCATGCGGCCGCCCGAGGTCACCAGGCGCGCACGGGCGGCGTCGTGGTGAGAGAGTCGAGGATCGATGGCCCGTGCGCCCGCGGGTAGCCGATAGGCATCGGGCCAGCGCTTGGCAAACGCACCAAGCGCCGCAACGTAGACCAGATCGACGTCGATGAGCACTTTCAGGTTGCGGGCATGGGCGTGATCGACCCACTGGGTCAATCGTGTGCGAGTATCTGTGGAAGGGGTATCGGCGGGGCCGGACGCGCGGTCCGGGTCGTCAATGAGATCGGGGAAGGGGTGCAGCCCCGACGTGGGCGCTGCCATCAACAGCGCATCGCATCCCGTTCGATGCGCTCTTTCAGCAGCCTGTTCAATCGTTGTGGCACGCGCCTGCTCTGGCGCAACGTTGCTGTGTTCCCATTCGGGCGCAACAAAAAAAATGCAATGGGGCACCGCCAACTGACTGTTCATATAAGGCTACCGAAGTGAAGGTGAATAGGCTGGTCCTCCAGGTGCTCGCTGCCGGCCCTCAGGCCGCAGCTGCTCCCGACATCGATCCCCGGCCCACGGCGCGTGTGCGCCGGTTATCGGAATTCGATTGCTGGCTGGACTTCGCCGAGGTGGCGGCCACCCTGCGTACCGCAGGACGTGCAGCGAGTATCTCGCTGGTGGGCTCCAGGAAAATCGCGGCAGGCACCAGCGAGCGATACATGCGCATGTAAACCGATACGCTGTTACGCCAACTGAAATCTGCCGTCATGGCATTGTGTTGCATAGCACGCCAGATGCCCGGGTGCGTGCGCACCTCCATTGCACGATGGATGGCTTGCAGCATGGCGTCCACACTATCGCCTTCGAACAGAAAGCCGGTGGAGCCACGCATGGCGCTCACGCCGGCGTTGTCACCCGCATCCGAAATCGTGTCGGCCATGCCGCCGGTCTTGGAGCCAATCGGCAAGGTGCCATAACGCATGGCATAGATCGGAGTGAGACCAAACGGCTCGAAACGGCTGCCGTGAAGCAGAATATCGCCGCCCGCGTGCAGCATGTGGGCGGTCTTTTCGTCGAATCCTACGCGGGCACTAAAGCGCTGCGGAAAGCGGGCAGCGGCCTCCACGAGGGAACGTTCGATCTTGCGGTCACCCTGACCAATCGCCGCCACTTGCAGCGTGGGATGCGCTTCCAGGGCCAGCGGGATGGCCTGCACGGCCAGATCGGCCATCTTCTGCGTGGTCAGGCGACTGCCCATGGCGATGATGGTGGCTTGCGGGTCGCTCGCCAGGCCGAAGGCGGCCTGGAGGTCGGCCTTGCAATGTGCCTTGTTGCCGATATCTGCAGGGCCGAAACGGCGGTTTTCAGGAATCGAGGTGCTTTGCGGATTCCACACTGCATCGTCGATACCGTTGGGCGTGGCCAGCAGGCAATCGCGGCGGGCTTGCAGCACGCCTTCCAGACCGCAGCCGAATTCCGGCGTCAGAATCTCGCGGGCATAGGTGCGGCTCACTGCCGAGATGCGGTCGGCGAACTGAATGCCGGCCTTCATGAAATTGATCTTGCCCCAGAACTCCAGTCCCTGGGCATTCAGGAAGCGATCTTCGATACGCAGGGCGCGCGCGGCGCTCATGTCGTAGGCGCCCTGAAAGGCCAGATTGTGAATCGTGAGCACCGAACGCACGTTGCGAACGTTGGCTTGGCGCAGCAGCAAGGGAACCAGGGCAGCGTGCCAGTCGTGCGAGTGGATGACGTCCGGACGAGCAACCGGGGTGCGACCCTGCGCAATGACCAGCGCGGCATGAGCCAGTGCGCCGAAACGGATGGCGTTGTCGCTGTACTCCATGCCTTCCTCGTCCACATAAAGCGTGGGACGGTCGTAGAGGGCGTCGTTGACCAGCAGGTAGACGGGCACATCGAGCTCGCGGTGGCGCGCGAGCACCAGCTTCGCAGGGCCGCCGGGCAGATTGTCCAGCACGCAGATCTCGCGCGCCGTATCCATCTTGTCCAGCACGCCACGATAGGCCGGCATCAGCAAGGTAACATCCACACCCGTACGACGCAGTGCTTCGGCCATTCCGCTGACAGCATCTCCCAAGCCTCCGGACTTTGCCAGCGGATAAGCTTCGGATGTCACCTTTAGAATCTTCAACGCCACGATCGTGCTCCTGGGTTCTTTCACCCTGTTGATTTTGATGCGTTGCACGACCCCTTCCTTGGATTGCAGCCAGGCAACGTTTCTTGACTCCTGTCAGCGCAAGCGCCGTGCCCAGCACGCGAATAGCAGGACAGGCGGTGTCAGCATGCGCTTATTTTCGTTGCATTGCACCAATGCCATGCGCCACCAGCAGATTGACGCACCACAATGGTGCATTGGCGCCATCGGGTATGCGGTTCGGCCCCGCTTTGCAGCATAAGTTAATGATCGCAGGCTACCGGTTGATGACGTTTGTCATGGATCAACGAGATGCACTATTTTCAGGATGAAAAACTTATCCGCACGATTGCGACAAAACTACAAATGTTACGGAAATGACGCGGCGCGCTAATTGCTCACGCGATTCACCGATATCTTTATGTTGAGCGCTGTCTTGCCCGATCTGATCGTCGCCCGTCCTGAAGGCCTGTATTGCCCACCCGGCGATTTCTATATCGATCCCTGGCGCCCTGTGGCACGAGCGGTCATCACCCATGCACATTCCGCTCACGCACGCGTGGGTC
>JBAZPE010000506.1:0-2877 GCA_041648375.1 Burkholderiaceae bacterium
CCGATCCAGCTGCCCATGCGCAGAAAGGGTGTGAGCGGGGGCGGCGCTGCCGTGAAGGGCTGATTGCTGTCGCGGCCCAGCTGACGCGAGAGGTCGGCATACAGTTGGGGGATCACCGTCAGGAAGGTGCTGCGGTAATACGACAGCGCGTTCTCTATTTCGTCAGCGACAGTCAGGCGGGTGTAGCGCAGCATGCGCGTCTGCCATAACGTGGCGATGTGGCCCAGCAGGGTCTGATCGAGCTGCTCTTTTTCGTAGGGCGTGAGGGGCTGATCTCGGCGGGCCAGACCGGTTGCAATATGGCGGTGTACATCCAGGGTGCTTTTGCGCTGCACCTCGGTCGGATGGGCAGTGAGCACCGGCACCACGTTGGCCTGCGTGAGCCATTTGCGAATTTTCGAGGCAGGCACGCCCTGTTCTTTCAGCAGCGCAATCGCATGGCGCATGCTGCCGCGCTCGGGCCGGTTGTCTGCCAGCGCCCGGGCTCGCTGGCGGCGATTCTGATCCCGGTCCTCGGCGATGTTTGCCAGGTGAAGAAAGTAGCTGAACGCGCGTGCCACCGAATTCGGGTCGTTGCCGCGCAGGCCACGCACCAGTTTGGACAGGATCTGCGTGCTGTCGGTATCGCCCGAACGGCGAGCCTGAACGGCGTTGCGACGCAAGTGCTCGACCGTTTCATAGACGCGTTTGCCTTCGCAGGCAGCAATGACCTCACCCAGCACGCGCCCCAGAAGGCGGATGTCCTCACGCATGAGATTGGGGGTGGGGGATGTCCGGGGCGTTTTGATCATTCGGGCTTCCAGGTGAGGGCAGAAGGAACGGCACTGCAATGCACTTTACCGCAGCGCCACCGGTTCGACTGTTTGCCATCGTCGAAGCGGGTCTTTGCCTTCACCCTGCCGCGTTGCACCCGCTGGCTGATCAAGGCGTCGGATGTGAAATCAGCCGGATGGCCGTTGCGCCGTCAGGGTGTCAAATTTGGGCGAAAATGGGCGCTTCGCTGCATCACCGCTCTCTGGAATCGATCATGTCTCACGCCGCACGTCACGCCCTGGTTCTGTTCTCCGGCGGCCAGGATTCCACCACTTGCCTGGCCTGGGCGCTTGAGCGCTATGCCCATGTCGAAACCGTTGCTTTTGATTACGGGCAGCGCCACAAGATCGAACTTGACGCCAGGCTCAATGTGCTGCGCGCACTGCGTGGGCCAGAGATGGCGCAGGTGCGTCCCGATTGGGCCGGTCGTCTGGGCGAAGATCACCTGCTGGAACTTGGGGTGATCGGGCAGGTGGGTGGCACGGCCATGACCGAGGCCATCGAGATCACCATGCAGGAAAACGGCCTGCCCAACACCTTCGTTCCCGGGCGCAACCTCATGTTCCTGACCGTGGCCGCCGCCCTGGGGTATCGCCGGGGGGCGGACGTGCTCGTCACCGGTGTCTGCGAGACCGACTTCTCGGGCTACCCGGACTGCCGTGACGACACGATCAAGGCGCAGCAGGTGGCGCTGTCGCTGGGTCTGGGCGAGCGTGTCACCATCGACACCCCGCTGATGTGGATCGACAAGGCGCAGACCTGGCAATTGGCCCAGGATTTGGGAACGGATGCGTTGGTCGAGATCATCCTGGAGCACAGCCACACGTGTTACCTGGGCGAGCGTGGCACACGACATGCTTGGGGCTACGGCTGCGGCACCTGCCCCGCATGCGACCTGCGCAAGTCCGGGTGGTTGCGCTGGCAAGCCGACATTTCCTGAGTGTGCTGTCCGTTGATCGCAGGCTTCGAGGTACGGCCGCTTGCGCCGGGTTGAGCAAGGCCAGATGGCATTCAGCCCGCCGGCAGGCGCGCCTAGCGGTGCCAGTCCACCCGCCCGGTAATACCTCGTTGCTTGACTTCAGCGGCGGCACGTACGACGATCATTGCACCGCACAATGAGGACAGCAGCCGTGGCAGATTCAGCAAGCTCGAAAAACGTGGAGTCCATCGAAGGCGAGGACATCCGTTCATCGCTTTCCCGGGGGGCCATCAAGCGGGCCTTCCTGGATCATCTTCTGTATACGCAGGGGAAAGAACTCCAGATCGCTTCCAAGAACGACCTGTACCAGGCGTTGTCCCATGCCGTGCGCGATCGCGTGCTCAAGCGCTGGGCCGCCACGGCCAATACGTACAAGCGCGAGAGCGCCCGCACGGTGGCCTACCTGTCGGCCGAGTTCCTGATGGGACCGTACCTGGGCAACAACATGCTCAACCTCGATGTCACGGGCGAGGTGCGTGAGGCCATGAAGGAACTGGGGCTGGATCTGGACGAGATCATCCACCAGGAAGAAGAGCCCGGGCTGGGCAACGGGGGCCTGGGGCGATTGGCGGCCTGCTTCATCGACTCGCTGGCGACCATGGAAATTCCGGCGCTGGGTTATGGCATCCGCTACGAGTACGGCATCTTCTTTCAGACGATCAGAGATGGCTGGCAGGTCGAAAACACCGACAAGTGGCTGCGCTACGGCAATCCCTGGGAAATCCATCACGCGGAATGGGGCGTCGAGGTCAAGCTGGGCGGTCATACTGAACAGTTCACCGATGAGCGCGGACGCCTGCGGGTGCGCTGGGTGCCCGAGAAGACCGTGACGGGTGTGCCGTTTGACTCGCCCATCATGGGTTATCAGGTCGGCAACGTGAACACCTTGCGCCTGTGGCGTGCCGAGGCGACCGAGTCGTTCGACATCTCGGTGTTCAACCAGGGCGATTATCTGGGCGCCGTCAGCAAGAAAGTCACCTCGGAAAACCTCACCAAGGTGCTGTATCCCAACGACGAGAGCGTGCAGGGTAAGGAACTGCGCCTGGAACAACAGTACTTTTTCGTGTCATGTTCGCTGCAGGACA
>JBAZPE010000507.1:0-2872 GCA_041648375.1 Burkholderiaceae bacterium
GCGTGGTGTGTGGCCACATTCACCGCCCCGCCTTGCGCGAGGTCGACGGCCTGCTGTATTGCAATGACGGTGACTGGGTCGAAAGCCTGTCCGCACTGGGTGAGGATATGGAGGGCAAACTGGTTCTGATCGATGGTGGTGAACAGGCTCTGCCCTCAATGTTACGACCGAAGCATTCGATTAAGCTTCCTGCCTTGCCATCTACCTTGCAGCGTGGTCATATACGAGACAACCCATAACCAGCGGGCCCGTCGCAAGACGACTGTTGCAGTTGCAGGCGCGCTGGGTCATGCTTTCGACAGGAAGCCTGGCGAAGTGGCCGCGGCCCCGCCGTACATGTTGCAACCTCGTCTTATCATCAAGGGCCATGAACGACCAATACGACGCATTATTCAGTTCGTTTACGTGGCTGGTGCCTTCGCAGTTCAATATTGCGCAGGTCTGTTGTCACAGGTGGGGTGAAAGCACCGCTGACGCTCGCCGGATAGCCATCTTCTACGAAGACGAAACAGGCCACCGTGAGGTATGGACCTATGCGCGGCTGGCTGAAGCCGTCAACCAGTTCTCCAACGGACTGATCCGCATGGGCGTGAATCCCGGCGACCGCGTCGCTGTGGTGCTGGGACAACGTCCGGAAACCGTCGTCGCCCAGATGGCCATTTTCAGCGTGGGTGCCACCCTGGTCCCGCTATCGGCCCTGTTCGGCCCTGAGGCACTGTCCATGCGGCTGGCCGACTCGGGTGCACGTGTGGCCGTGGTCGACGCGTCGACCTCGTCGACCCTGCTCGGCATTGCCGACCAGTGCCGTGAATTGAGACAGATCGTGGGCATCGGCTTCACCGATGATCGCACCATGTCGTGGCGCTCGTTGCTGGCACGCCAATCCTCGACCTTTCGCCCCGTGGCCACGCGGGCGAGCGATCCTGCGATTCTGCTCTACACCTCCGGCACCACCGGCGCGCCCAAGGGCGCACTGTTGCCGCATGCAGTGCTGATCGGCAATCTTCCGGGTTTTGTGGCGTCCCAGAACTGGTTCCCCAAGCAGGGCGATGTGTTCTGGTCGCCCGCAGACTGGGCCTGGACCGGAGGCATGATGGACGCCCTGCTGCCCACCCTGTATTTCGGCCACCCGATCGTCGGCGCTGCGGGTCGCTTCTCTCCCGAGCGCGCCTACGAGCTGATGGAACGCTACCAGGTCACCAATGCGTTCCTGTTTCCGACCGCGCTGAAGCTGATGATGAAAACGGTGCCCAAGCCGCGCGAGTACTACCAGTTGGCCCTGCGCGGCTTGATGAGTGCTGGCGAAAGCGTCGGGCAGACGGTGTTCGAGTGGTGTCGGGATGCGCTGGGTGTCGTTCCCAATGAAATGTTCGGCCAGACTGAAATGAATTATCTGGTGGGCAACAGCCATGAGCGCTGGCCTGCCAAACCGGGCAGCATGGGTCGCCCCTATCCCGGCCATCAGGTGGCGGTCATTGATGACTATGGCAACATCGCAGCGCCCGGCGAAATTGGTGAGGTCGCCCTGAATCGTTTCGATATTCATGGCCACCCGGATCCCATTCTGTTTACCGGCTACTGGCGCAATGACGCGGCCACCACCGCCAAGTTCACAGGCGACTGGTGCCGCACCGGTGACCTCGCCCACCGCGACGAGGACGGCTATCTTTGGTATGCCGGGCGCGCCGACGATGTGTTCAAGTCTTCGGGCTATCGCATCGGTCCAGGCGAAATCGAGAATTGCCTGCTCGGCCATCCCGCTGTCGCGAACGCCGCAGTGGTGCCCAAACCCGATGCCGAACGGGGCGCCGTCGTCAAAGCCTATGTGGTGCTGACGGCCGACAGCGTGCACACCGACCGCGAGGCGCTGACCGCCACGCTGCAGGCGCATGTGCGTGAGCGGCTCGCGCCTTACGAGTACCCGAAGGAAATCGAATACATAGAAGAACTACCGATGACGACGTCCGGAAAGGTTCAGCGTAACGTCCTGCGTGCGCAGGAAATCGAACGCGCTGCCCGAGCAACGGACTAGCCCTCGACCGACCAGGAGACACCCCGCATGCCAATTTACCGACTGGGCGATCACGCGCCCGACATCGACCCCAGCGCCTACATTGCCGACAGCGCGGACATCATCGGCCGGGTGCGCCTGGCCCGCGACACCAGCATCTGGTCCCATGTGTCGATCCGAGGTGATAACGACGATATCGTGATCGACGAAGGCACCAACATCCAGGAAGGCAGCGTGCTGCATGTGGACGCGGGCACGCCCATGCATATCGGCGCCCATGTCACTGTGGGTCATCAGGCCATGCTGCATGGCTGTACGGTTCGGGAAAACAGTCTGATCGGTATGCAGGCCATCGTGCTCAATGGCGCGGTGATCGGGCGCAACGTGCTCGTGGGCGCTGGCGCGCTCATTCCGGAAGGCAAGATCATTCCTGATAATGTGCTGGTCATCGGCATTGGCAAGATTCAGCGCGAACTGACTGAAAGCGAGATTGCCGGTCTGCACCAGAACAACCTGAACTACATCGAACGTGCACGTATGTTCAGGACGCAGTTGCAGCGGATGTAAGCCCTGATCGGCTAATATCGCGCCATGGCTGATCTTCTCAAAAAATACCTTTTCGAAAACCGGACCGTCAAGGTCCAGGCGCTGCGCCTGGACGATACCTGGCGCGACGCGCAAGTCCATCACGACTATCCGCCCGCCATCCAGCGCATTCTTGGTGAGCTGGTGGCAGCGTCGGCATTACTGGCCGCCAATCTGAAATTCGACGGCTCTCTCGTTCTGCAGCTGCAGGGCGACGGCCCGGTCTCGCTTATTGTGGTGGAATGCCGCGCCGATCTGAGCCTGCGCGCCACCGTC
>JBAZPE010000508.1:0-2863 GCA_041648375.1 Burkholderiaceae bacterium
AACGCAAGTTGTTCTTCAACTTGCGCAGCATGCGCCCCGACGGGCAAACACTGGATCGCGAGCAGGTCGACCACATTGCCCGCGAGCTCAATGTGCGTCACGCCGATGTCAGCGAGATGGAAGTGCGCATGACCGGCCGCGACATGGCCATGGAAAATCAGGACGACGACGACGAGTCGTACGCCCCGATCGCCTATCTTTCGGACAATGGCCACGACGAGCCCTCCCATGTGCTGGAGCGTCGTGCTCGCGACGAATTGCATGACGGTGGATTGTCCGGTGCGATTGACGCGCTCGACCCCCGTTCGCGACGCATTGTGCAGGCGCGTTGGTTGCAGGACGATGGCGGCATGACCCTGCACGAGCTTGCCGACGAGTTCGGTGTGTCTGCCGAGCGCATCCGCCAGATCGAGGTGGCTGCCATGAAGAAAATGCGCACCGCGCTTGCAGCTGCAGCGTAATCTCACCCAGTAAACAGTCGTCGCCTTTGTGGCGACACTGTGAAGAATTCCATGACGCCCCACGGAAAATGATCCGGCGGGGCGTTTTATTTGGCAGAAATTATCGATGAATCAAGGGCTTGCCCGATATTCGCTGCATGCCCCGGTAGCCATCAATTTTTACACGTTGATCGCAAAACGAACTGAACTTCACGCCCTCGTGCGTGACTAAACACTGTGGACGCTGCATTCGTGTTGACGGATGTACTGTCTTTCCGCCCGTCTCGGCTTCTCCTCTCTTTCCCCTCCCTTGAGACGGGTGTTTTGACGGGGCACTTTACGGTGCCCCGTTTTTTCTTTGGGCGACGCGTTTCACGCCCGTAGCAATCGACCCATCGTTGTAAAGTTTCAGCCAGCGGTAGCCGGGAGCAATCGGATCAATCACGTACTGGTCTGCTTCTACGGTGTACTGGAAACTGGTGGCTGGGCACGCCAGCAATCGCATGTTGTCGACCCGGCAATCATAGGCACGGTGCACATGGCCCCACAGCAGCACCCTGGCCTGGTGCCAGGCAGTCAGGTGCGTGAGCATGATGCGGGCATTGTCCAGCATGGCCGTGTCGATGGCCTCACCCATATCGATGACCGGGTTGTGATGCATGGCCACCAGAATGTGCCGATCGCCGGCCTGCGCGACCGCTTCGTCCAGCATGGCGAACTGGGCGCCGTTCAGGTGCCCATGGCGCGCACCGGGCACAGTCGTATCCAGCATGATCACGCGCCAATGCGTGCCCAGGTCCAGCACCGGCTCGGCCCAATGTGGCAATGAGGCACGCAGCACAGCGGGGTTGTCCCGATTGCCGGGCGTGACCCTGACAGAAGGTGCCAGGTCCTGAACCGCCGCCTGGAAATGTGCGTAGGCCTGACTCGACCCATCATGCGCGATATCTCCGGTTGCCAGCAGCGCATCCGGACGCATGCCGTCCGCACGAATCTGCGCCACCACGTCATGGAGGCTCTGTCGCACATTCACGTCACGCTTGGTGCCGCAGGCGTCGGCCAGCAGATGGCAGTCGGAAAGCTGCACCAGGTGCACGGGGGCGTCGGCGTCGCGGGGCACGAATGAAGGGGTGGCAAGTGTCATGGTCTCGAACGGTACCAAAAAGCGGCGTTCCAGCGGTGACCGATTGGCGTGGCCGGTAACCAAACGTGCCGCATTGATGTACTCATCGTTTCGTCAGCGAAATTCGCTATGCTGTCATCCCAGGCCAACAGTCCCTCTAGCGTGCATCCCCCATGAATGTCGGTTTTCTTGTGTTCGGATTGGCCTGCCTGCTCACGCTGGTGTGTTTCATGCCGCCGCTGGCGGGCAGGCTGAAGCTGCCTTATTCGGTACTGCTGGCTATTGTCGGGTGCCTGCTGGGCATCATCGTGCATCTGCACGGTTGGGCGCCCGGCGCCATGGGCAGCTTTCTGGACTCCCTGGAAACCTTCGAAATTTCTTCGGAAACGTTTTTGATGGTGTTCCTGCCGGTGCTGCTGTTCGAGACGGCCCTGGCCATGAACGTACGGCGCCTGATCGAAGACATCGGCCCCATTCTGATGATGGCCATCGTGGCCGTGGTGGTCTCCACGATGGTCGTGGGTTTCACATTGAATGCCGTGTCGGGTTACGGCCTGGTGGCGTGCCTGCTGCTGGGTGCCATCGTCGCCACGACTGATCCGGTGGCCGTGGTCGGCATCTTTCGGGAGGTGGGCGCACCCAAGCGACTCACCACGCTGGTCGAAGGCGAGGCGCTGTTCAATGACGCGGCATCCATCGCCCTGTATTCGGTGCTGCTGGCCGTCATGGCGGGCGGTACGACGCTGTCGGTGGGTAACGTGGTGGGCGATTTCGCCTTCCACTTTCTGGGTGGCGGGTTCGTCGGTTTCGTCATGGGGCGGGCGGTCTGTTATCTGTTCGTCTGGCTGCGCGGTTGGCCCACGGCCGAAATCACCCTCACGCTCACGCTCGCCTATCTCAGCTTCTTCATCTCCGAGCACTATCTTGGGGTGTCCGGCGTGGTGGCAACCGTGATTGCCGGCCTGACGGTGGGTTCCAGCGGTCGCACCCGCATGTCGCCCACCACCTTCGAATACCTGGAAAGTGCCTGGGCGCAGTTCGGCTTTTGGGCCAACTCCCTGATCTTTTTATTCGCCGCCATGCTGGTGCCCAAGCTCATGGACGCCACGGACTGGTCCGACATCCTGTTGATCGGGGTCGTGTTTGCCACCACGCTCGCTGCGCGGGCGGTGGTCGTGTTCGGGTTGGTGCCCCTGTTGGGCAAGACCCCCTTCGGCACTCGCGTGAGCATGCCTTATCGAAAGGTTGTGTGGTGGGGTGGCCTGCGGGGTGCAGTGTCACTGGCGCTGGCGCTTGCCGT
>JBAZPE010000509.1:0-2861 GCA_041648375.1 Burkholderiaceae bacterium
GCGCGCGCGATGGCGAGCCCCAGGCCCGAGCCACCCGCCTCGCCTGAGCCGATGGCGTCGGCACGTTCGAATCGATCGAAGACGCGTTCGCGCATGTCGACGGCCACACCCGGGCCATTGTCGACCACAGCCAGCTCGATCCACGCTGGCGTCGTCTTCACGGACACCGTAATAGTGGCCCCCACCGGCGCGTAGTGGATGGCGTTATGCACAAGGTTGGACAGCGCCTCATGCACTTCGACATCGCTGACCGCAACCCAGACCGGGGTATTGTCGTCACCGGTTTCGTCCAGCCCCAGATCCTGCTGCTTTTCCCTGGCCAGCGGCCAGTACTGCAGCACGACCTGACGGGCCAGCAAACGCATATCGTGGCGATCCTGTGGCAGGATTTCGTGCTGGGAGGCATGGGCCAGCGAGAGCAACTGTTCGGTCAGGCGCCGGGTGCGACGCAACTGCGCCACAACGGCGGTGAGCCCTTCGCGGGCATGTGCCGGGTCTTTTTCGCGCAAGGCATACTGGGCCTGCGTGAGCATGATGGCCATTGGGGTGCGCAACTGGTGGGAGGCGTCTGCCAGGAAACGCGCCTGCTCGTCGAGCACTTTTCGGTGGCGTTCGATGTGGTGGTTGACCGCATCGACCAGTGGAACCACTTCAGCCGGCACGCGCTTGGCGTCCAGCGGGGTGAGATCGTCATCGGAGCGGGCAAGCACTTCGGCACGCAGGCGGCTCAACGGGCTCATGGCCCAGGCCACGCCCAGCCAGACGAGGATGGCGACTAATGCCAGCATACGCAGGTCGCGTGTGACCTCCTTGCGTCGCGCCAGGTTCTCCACCTCGTCGCGCCGCCCCATGCTTTCGGCAACCATCACCACGACCTGCTTGTAGGCCCCAGACCGGTAGATATCGCGACTGAGCACGACCACCCGCACGGGATCATTGCGATACACCGCGTCGTAGAAATAGGGTTGGCCCGTGAAAATACCGTCGGCATCTGGCCGGGGAAGATCGGCTGCACCCGCGATCAACGTGCCTTGCTGGCGGGTCAGTGCCTCGAGACGGCGTTGCGGCTTGTCGAAAATTTCCACGCCAAAATATTTGCGCAGGCCCGCTCGTGACTCCAGCATGGCTTGCCCGTAGAGCGGGGCATTGAGTCGCGCGTCGCCTGTGACGGCGTCAATGTCTACGCTGGATTCCAGCACCCTCGCGGGCTCCACCAATCCGTTGTCGTAGGCTTCTTTGGTGACTTCGGCGAGGGTTTCGTAATCGTTCCAGCTATCGACGATCAGCAACAGGACGATGCCCGGTAATAGCAGGGCAATGAGCAGTGCGCGGATGCTGCGTCGGCTGAGCCGCTCGTGCAACCGCTCAAGCAGGTTCACTGGCCACGCTTTCCAACATGTAGCCCAGGCCACGCACGGTCACGATGCGCACATTGCTGCCCGTGAGCTTCTTGCGCAGCCGATGCAGCACCACCTCGATCGCATCCAGATTGGCTTCACTGTCGTGGGTGAAGACCTTGCCGAACAGCTGTGATTTATCAACCGGATAGCCACTGCGCGTGAGCAATGCCGCCAGGGCGGCGTGTTCACGGGGGGTCAGAAACAAAAGGGCGCCATCGAGCGAAAACGCGCGGCTTTCGCTGTCGTACGTGAGCGAGCCGCATTGCAGGCGAGGATGCTGGCGCCCACGGCTGCGACGCACGAGCGCGGTGACGCGTGCCTCAAGTTCTTCGAGGGCGAAAGGTTTGGTCAAGAAGTCATCAGCGCCCAGATTCAGGCCTCTGACGCGATCCTGAAGCGCGCCTTGTGCGGTCAGCAGCAGAACGGGCGTGCGGTCATCCCGTGCCCGTATCTCGCGCAGCAGCACCAGCCCATGCTTGTCGGGCAGGCGCAAGTCCATGATGATGACGTCGTATTCGGTGCCCGCCATGTAGGCTTCGGCCGAACGCGCGTCAGGCGCATGATCGGGCACAAACCCACTCTGGGCCAGCGCACGGACCAGCCATGACGCCATGTCGCGCTCGTCTTCAACCAACAATACCCGCATGGGATCCCTTTCCTTCCGATGTGGTGGCTTCTGGTGAGCGCGGGCCGTGCACACGTTGGCGCAGGTAACGCGTCTCCTGTTGCCGTTTGAACAGAACGGCGGACAATTCGTTCAAGGCACGTGTATAGACGTCACGCTTGAACTCGATGACCGCCTCCAGGGGCACCCAATACTCACTCCAGCGCCAGGCGTCGAACTCCGGGTGCTGGGTCGCGCGCAGGCGGATGTCGCAATCGCGTCCCGTCAGCCGCAATAGGAACCAGATCTGTTTCTGGCCCTTGTAATGCCCGCGCCACTCCCTTCGAACGAAGTGATCCGGCACGTTATAGCGCAACCAATCACGTGTGCGCCCCAAAATACGGACATGGTCGGGCCGCAGGCCCACCTCTTCATGAAGCTCACGATACATGGCCTGAACGGGGCTTTCCCCGTGCTTGATGCCACCTTGCGGGAACTGCCAAGCGTGTTCCCTGATACGCTTACCCCAGAAGACCTCGTTTTTGGTATTGACGAGGATAATGCCGACGTTGGGGCGGTAGCCTTCGCGATCCAACATGGCCACCCCCACCGAATTCAATACAATTACATCTGATTATACGTATCTGCTGCAACCGGACACCATGCGCGCCTCAAACTACCATCTGAACACTCTTAAAGAAGCGCCTTCCGAGGCCGAAATTGCCAGTCATCAACTGATGACGCGAGCGGGCATGATCCGCAAGCTCGCAGGAGGCATCTACACCTACATGCCTCTGGGCCTGCGCGTCATTCGCAAAATCGAGAATATCGTGCGCGAGGAAATGACCCGCGCCGGC
>JBAZPE010000510.1:0-2860 GCA_041648375.1 Burkholderiaceae bacterium
CGAGCAGGTTGCCGGTCGCGTGCCTTTGCTGGCAGGTGTCGGACGCAGCCTGCATGATGCAATAGCCCTGGCCCGCGCATCGCGTGCCGCTGGCGCCAGTGCGTTGATGGTTCACCAGCCGCCCGATCCTTTTGTGGCACCGCGTGGTGTGGTGGCCTACGTCGAGCGCATTGCGCAGGCCGGCGACGGGCTGCCGCTGGTGCTGTATTTGCGCGATGACGGTATTGGCCTGGATACCGTGGCAGCGCTTTGCGACATTCCCGGGGTAGTGGGTGTGAAGTGGGCTGCGCCTACGCCCCTGCGACTGGGCGAGATCATCGAACGCACCCGCGAACGCGATATCGCCTGGGTCGGTGGGCTGGCCGAACACTGGGCACCGCCTTTCTATGCGGTGGGCGCACGCGGGTTCACGTCGGGCTTGATCAACGTCCTGCCCGAGCGCTCTGTCGCCATTCACACGGCGCTCGAAAGTGGTGATTATGCAAAAGCCATGACACTGATCCGTGGCATGGCGGCTTTCGAGGCACTGCGCGCGCAGGAACGCAACGGCACCAACGTCACCGTGGTCAAGCGCGCGCTGCAATTACTGGGCGACGATTGCGGTGCCGTTCGTGCGCCAGGGGCGTGGCCGCTCACGCCCGAGGCCGATGACACGCTCAAGCGGCTGCTGGCCGAATGGGGCGTGATCTGACCCATCAGAAGGGGTGCCGAAACGGCACCCCGTCGGCAGTCTCCAGCCGAATCCGGAACCGCTGTTCAGCAATCAAAACAATTATTCAAAACCCCATCATCGGGAGACTCAACGTGTTCACTTTTTCGCCCACGCGCCTGCGCGCGCGACTGGCTGTCGGCCTGCTCGTGGCCGCGACCGCCGTATTGCCCATCGGCACCGCAGCAGCTGCAGATTTCTCCAGTCAACCCATCACACTCATCGTGCCCTATGCACCGGGTGGATCGTCCGACCTGATTGCCCGACGCCTTTCCCAATCGCTGGGTGAAGAACTAGGCACTACCGTCATCGTGGAAAACAAGGCAGGCGGCAATGGCACGATTGGCGCCACGCAATTGGCACGCGCAAAACCCGATGGCCACACCATTCTGATTGGCGCACTGGGTGTGCTGGCAATCAACGAGGGGCTCTACCCCAAGTTGAGCTACCTGCCGCGCAGGGACTTCGACATGCTCACCATCGCCGTGCGTACCCCCAATGCTTTTGCGGTACCCACGAACTCGAAGATCAAGGACTTGCCCGATCTGCTGAGCCATCTGAAAGCACAGAAGGGCAGTGTGCCGATCGCCACCTCAGGATCCGGTTCCAGCGAACATCTCACCCTCGCACTGTTCCTGAAGAACAGCGGCACCGAAGCCATTCATGTGCCCTATAAAGGAGGCGGCCCCGCCATTACCGACGCCATGGCCGGCCATGTGGACGTGCTGGTCTCCAACCTGGGCGCCGTGGCGCCCCACGTTCAGGCCGACCGCCTGCGTCTGATCACTGTCACGGGCGCCGAACGCTCCACGCTCTTTCCGGACACCCCCGTGCCGGGTGAGGCCAAGGTACCGGGGATGGATGTCTATTCCTGGCAAGGGATTGCGGCTCCCAAGGGGTTACCTGCCGACGTGAAAGAAAAACTCGTGGCGGCCTTGCACAAGGTGCTCAAGTCCGAGGCCTTTGGCCAGCAGATCACTGCGCTGGGTTTTGACGTCGTCGCCGACGGCCCTGAAAGTGCGACCGCGTTCCAGATCGCCGAAGCTGATCGCTGGAAGAAGGTGATTCAGGAAGGGAATATTCAGGTCGATTAGACGCGACCGATCGCTTATTCGGCTGGCTGAGGATGACCCGGTGCGCTGATCAATCATATCGGCAATCAGTCGATGTTCCGATCAATCATAGGGTCGAGCAGTCGATGAATCGATGTGATGCCGTGGTTTGGCCGATCAGGCCACGCTGGCATGCGCGATGAGCAGCGCATGCATACGTTCAAGCGCAGGGTTGGCGATAGTTTCACGACGTCGCCACACCAGGTGCATTTCAGCGCGCACGTAATCGGGCAGTGCAAAATCGCGTACCACCATGTTGTCCAGGCGCAGCAGCGTGGTCGACAGGGGCACCAGCGCCAGACCGATGCCGGCGTTCACCAGCGCAATCATCGAATGGGTGTGCCGAACATACTGTACATAGCGTGGCACCACGCCTGCTTCATGGAACAGGGCGTGGAGCATTTCGTGGAAATAGCGACCATCGCCCGGCTGATACATCACAAAAGGCTCGTCATGCAGATCGTCCAGGCGCAGTCGGCGCCTGCGTGCCAGCGAATGCGCGCGCGGCATCACCAATGCCATCGGCTCGCGCACCACGCAGGTCAGCTCCAGGCCCTGCAGATCGGCAGGCATGCGGATCAGTCCCAGATCGATGCGTCCACTGCGCAACGCTTCCAGTTGTTCGACCGTCACCATCTCGCGTAGCTCGAGATCGACGTTGGGCAGTTGCTGCTGGGCGGCCGTGACCACGCGGGGCAGATATTCGTAATTGGCACCCGCTGAATAGCCCAGCACCACACGGCCCGCGTCACCTTGAACCGCCCGGCGCGCGGCGCTGGTGGCACTGACGCACCGCTGCAGGATATCGCGGGCCTCGGGCAGGAATGCCTGGCCTGCTGCCGTGAGGCGCACGCTGCGGCGCGTGCGTTCCAGCAACGGCGTGCCCAACTCGTGTTCCAGCTGACGAATCTGTCGGCTGAGCGGGGGCTGTGTCATATTCAGACGCTCGGCCGCACGCCCGAAATGCAATTCGGCGGCAACCTCCACGAAACAACGCAACTGACTCAACTGAAACATGCCGATTTCCTGGAAGCCCTTT
>JBAZPE010000511.1:0-2856 GCA_041648375.1 Burkholderiaceae bacterium
CCCGTGCGAGGCCTGCTGATCGGGGTGCAGGTGCGTTGCTGCCGGTGGGTCGACGCAATCGTCATGGGCGTCGAGCCTGAATGTGCTGCCGATCAGAATGGGTAGGGGGCTGGCCAGCCGCTTGGCCTCGCTGTGTGCACGCACCACGCCTGCGACCGAGCATTCGTCGGTGATGGCCAGGGCGGCATAGCCGAGCTGATCGGCCTGCACCACCAGTTCCTCGGGATGCGAGGCCCCCCGCAGAAACGAAAAATTGCTGGTGCAATACAGTTCTGCATAGGCGGCCGGGCCGGTCAGGCGGTTGACGCTCGGTGTCATGATCAGGCAAACAGACCGTGCAGGAACCAGCGTGGTTGCGCGTGATCGCGTTCGCGGTAGATCCAGTAGTGAATGAACTGGGCGTCCTGCGCCACGAAATAGTCGCGTATGGCCAGGCCACCATCCCACCAGCCGGTTTCGATGCGTTCGGGGCCTTTGACCAGGCTGAGTGCCGAGCCGTAATAGGGCTTGTCGTGGTGGGTGCGCAGCGCCACGGGCGGGTCCAGCAGCCAGAAGGGGCGATCGGCATTGGCCAGCGGACAGGGCGGCGGTGCGGGATGCAGGGCAGGCAGCCAGTGATTGGCCTGTTCCGGCCGATGATCCAGGCGCATGCCGGCTTGTTTGACCTGTTCCGGACCCAGCCGGGCGACCAGCAGGTCCAGCAGCTTGACGCGATCTTCGGCCGACCCGCCGGGTTCAGGAAAAAGCGTGGCGCTGGCATGCGGGCGTGCCACCGTGGACAGGGTGCGCAGGGACACGGCCATGACCGGTGCTTCGAGCACCAGACGATCGAGTTTCTCCTTGAGCAGGGCTTGCAGGTGGCTGGCCTGCCAGGCGGGTGCCGCCAGATGCAGGGCGAGTGTGGTGGGAGGCCGGGCCTGACGGCCTGTTTCGTGTTCCAGGGACAGCACGAGGTGATCGGTCGCACATTGCCGCTGGTTCAGCCAGCCCCCCATCTGGTTGATGAGTTCGTGCAGGACTGCGGTTACTGCGGTGGTGTGTTCGATGCGTTCGATCAGTTCGATGCGCTGATCAAAATGTTCTGCAGGCGTGAACCAGACGTGGATGTCGGGTCGATCGCCATAGGCGGTATCGAGCGCACGCAACACTTCGGTGCCGATGCGCCTTTGAAGCGGCGCACGGGGCAAGGCCCGCAGCGCACCCAGGGTGTGGCAGCCCACACCGTCGAGCCAATCGCGGCGCGGCGCGGCTGCAGGCAGGCATTCGATGGCCAGAGGGTTCAAGTGGCGATGCAGGCTGGCCATGCGCACGCAACGGCGTACCGGTGGCCGGACCTGGTTCGTACGTGCTGCCCCCGAGCGCGCGCCAGCGGGTGTGTTCAGGACCTGCGCGGCCCGTGTGCTGGCCAGCAGCCAGGCACCCTGGGCGGTGGGCGCCATGCCCACACGCGCACGCAGACCGAGTCGTCGCAAGGTGCGTGCGACCAATTGGGACAGGCGGCGCGGCCCGTTGAACATCATCAGGCTCGCACTGACATCGAGCAGCAAGGCATGGGTGTGGGCGAAGGCGACTTCAGGGGTGTATTGCAGCAAGGCAAGCGCTGCACGCTGAAGGGCCGCGTGCTCGGCCTGGGGCGCGCGTTCGATCAGACACGCCTGGGGGGCCAGGACGGTAGCGCCGCTTTTGCGCATGCCGATTTTCACCCCCAGATGACGCGCATGGCCGCATGCAGCCGCGACATCGTCGCGGTCCACCACAATGCAGGGCACGCCCTTATCGGGCCATTGCGGGCGCAGGGCGTCCAGCACGAGTGCGTGCAGGTGTACGGCGATCCAGAGGCGCATGTTGGGTAACGAGAGGAGCAGGTGTGGGCAGGTCGATCAGCAGTGTTTCGTTTAACGACGGCCCACGGCGTTTGATGATGTCGATATGCAGGCCTGCAGGTGCAGGGGTGAGGTGCAGTCGCAATGGCGCAGGCGAGGACTGGTTGGCGGCGCGTGCAGGCCGCAGCATGAAGAACAGGGTGTCGCTGGATTGTGCGGCCAGGTGCAGGCGCCTGAGTGTGGCGGCGCGGATATCGGTCTGCCAATAGAGCAGGGCGGCGCAGCAGCCATTTCTGAGGATTTGCTCGGCCGCCCAGGGCGCGTCCTGACTGCGTTGCGGGGCCAGCCAGAGCCATGCGCGCTCGTTGGGGGCGCGGGATGTGCAGCACACGCTGTTGGGGGGATGGGGGGGTTGCAGCATGACGATGGGGCGTTGACGATCCAGGCCGGCCAGTACCGGGCGCAGCAGCCGCAGCTCGCCAATGCCGGGCTGGGCGATCAGCAGTTCGGTCAGGCTGCCCGTGGGCCATCCATGGCCGGGAAGCTCGGTGTCCAGCGCACCGTGTCCGCTGGACAGGCAGGTGTGCTGGCTGCCAGCCAGTTCGGTGGCGCGCCATAGGGAAGGGTGGATGCGGTCGGGTTGAAGCGGGGCAGTGGCACAGGACACGGTAGCCTCTGTAATATCGAATTGACTGTACAAATATACAGTACTTTGCCGTTTTGCCGCTGTTTCACTTGTATGTGATACTGCCCTGACTTGTCACAAAATTCGCATGGCGTATGGCTTTGATTCCGTTTTATGAGTGGTTGCCCGAGGGCACCGCACCCGCCCAGTTATTCGTGTTGCTGCATGGCGAGCAGTCCGACCCGCAGGCCATGGCAGGGCTGGCTGCGGCATTGCGCGTGGCGTTTCCCGACAGTGTGGTGCTGGCACCGGCCAGCGGGCAGGTGGGTGAGACCGTCAACGCCGGCTATCAGTGGTACGGCTGTGGTGAGCTCAGCGATGCGCAACGCGCCGAACAGGTCGATGCCG
>JBAZPE010000512.1:0-2851 GCA_041648375.1 Burkholderiaceae bacterium
TGGGCTTCGGGCTGATGATTGTCGTGCTGCTGATATTCCCGCAAGGCTTGTTCGGCAAACGGGAGGTCTTCAAAGTATGAAACACGTCCTATCCGGCACAGGCGCGTTTGTCCTGTTCGCCATGATTCTGATTGCGATGCCAATGCTGTCAGGCAATGAATACGAATTGCGTGTGTTCATGTTGTTCATGATTTATGCCATTCTGACCATCGGGCTGCATGTCCTGGTGGGCCTGACTGGATTGTTGTCTCTTGGCCAGGCTGGCATTTTTGCGCTGGGTGCCTACGTCGCTGCGATTCTGGCCACGCGGTATGGTTGGACCATGGTGCCCGCTAGTCTGGCAGCCATGGTGGTTGGCAGCGCTTTTGGTGCGTTGCTCGCCTATCCGAGCGTGCGAGTGCGTGGCGTCTACCTCGCCGTGGTCACGATCGCTTTCGGCTTGATTGTCGAGAATGTCGTGATCGAGTGGCAGTCGCTCACCGGTGGCACCACCGGCATATCCAGCATTCCAAAACCGGATCTCTTCGGATTCGAGCTGGGTGGCTATCAATACTATGCCGTCATCGCAGTGCTGTTGTTCGCCACGGTGGTGTTTGCCCACCATCTGAAACACTCGAGGGTAGGTCGTGCGATGCTTGCCGTCGCGCAAAGCGAGACGGCGGCGCGTGGAGTCGGGCTTAATCCTACTGCCGTGAGAACTTTGGCGTTTGTGATTTCGGCCGCGCTTGCGTCTCTTGCCGGGTCGCTTTATGCCTACCTCAACGCCTATCTGTCACCTGATACGTTTACGTTCGCCGATTCGGTTCGGTTCCTGTTGATGCTGATTCTCGGCGGCGCGGGAACCGTGTGGGGCACGTTGGTGGGCACGTATGCCTTGACCTATCTGCCGCAGATGTTGCAGCAGTTTCAGTACTGGCAGCAGTTCGTCTATGGTTTGCTGCTATTGATCGTGATGTTTGCGCTGCCCAACGGTGTGGTAGGTGCCCTGAGCCGCCTCTGGCTGCATTGGCGACCCGTGAATCGGTCCGTGGGTGGCGTGCCAGCGGATCAGGCAAAGTCCATGATCGGGCACCGCAACAAGATCGATTTTAAGGCGCAAGGTTTGACAGTACGCTTCGGTGGGCTGACGGCCCTATCTGACGCTTCACTCGCGTTGCCCGCCGGCCAGGTGCACGCCCTGATCGGACCCAATGGCGCGGGAAAATCCACCTTCATCAACACAATTACCGGGTTCTATTTACCGCAACAGGGCAGCTTCGCGCTGGGCTCGACGCCATTGCTGGGCGAAAAGCCCCATGTGATTGCCCGCCAGGGCCTGGCTCGAACATTTCAGAATACCGAGTTGTTTAGCGAACTCACCGTGGGCTATCAGCATCGTCTTAGGTATGGGCTGACGGCGCTGGCTTTTCGCACGCCAGCATTCAGGCGGGAGGAGCAGGCGTGCCGTCACACGGCCATCGCATTGCTCGGTTTTCTGGGTTTGAGTGACTACGCCAACGATGCAGCGCGCAACTTGCCATTCGGTCTGCAACGCAAACTGGAAATCGCGCGTGCCCTGGCCGCCAATCCGCATGTGCTGCTAATGGACGAACCGGCCGCGGGTCTGACTTCAAGCGAGCTCGATGAACTGGCGGACATCATCCGAGCAATCGCGGCATTGGGCGTATCGATTCTATTGATCGAGCATCACGTGGATCTGATTATGGCGGTGGCAGACCGAGTCACCGTGCTGGACTATGGGCAGGTGATCGCACATGGCACACCTGCCGCAGTCCAAGAAAACCCGCGCGTGATCGAAGCATACCTTGGGACGCCCGTCCAAACCGTCGGTCAGGAGCCAACATGACGAATGTATTGCTATCTGCGCGCGAACTGGAGGTGCGTTACGGGCCGGTGCTCGCCGTGCGTGGGGTGTCCATGGAGGTTTGCCAGGGCGAAATCGTGGCATTAATCGGTGCTAATGGAGCCGGCAAAAGCTCCATTCTTAAGGCGCTCATTGGGTTGCACCGGCCCAGCGCCGGAACGGTCGTGTTTCAAGGCCAGGCGACCGAATCTTTTCCCGTGCATCGCAAGGTCGGTAGCGGCCTCGCCCTAATTCCTGAAGGTCGGCGCATTTTTGTCGATCAGACAATCGATGACAACTTGCGTCTGGGGGCTGTAACGCAGACGCACTTGTCCAAGGCCGAATGCGCGGCTGATCGAGATCGTGTCTACAGCCTTTTCCCCCGCTTGGCTGAACGCGCCAAACAGATGGCCGGTAGCTTGTCGGGCGGTGAGCAGCAGATGCTTGCCATCGGGCGTGGCTTGCTATGCCGTCCCAAACTTCTGATGATTGACGAGCTTTCATTGGGACTGGCACCGAAGATCGTGGAGCAACTGATCGGTGTGTTGCGCACCCTGAACCAGGACGGCCTGACCATTCTGCTGGTCGAGCAAATGGCTGTACAGGCGCTTTCGGTCGCCCACCGTGCATACGTGCTGAGCAACGGAAAAATAGTCAATCAAGGCGTTGCCAGCGAACTCGCGCAGGACCCCACCATCATCGCAAGTTTTTTGGGCAAGGCCCATACATCCGGGCATGCGCCCGCCAACGTTTCCCAAGGAGCTCCTCATGGCTAAAAAAATCATTGACCTCAGCTTATTGATCGAAGACAACATGCCTGCCCACAAACTGTTTCAGCGACCGATCTACACCGTGCACATGAGTCATGAGAGCTCGCGTGCACTGGGTCTGGGTATCCCGGGCGACCCCATGACATTTCAGACCAACTTTTTTGCATCCCTGGATCACGTCGGTACCCACGTGGATGCGTTTCGCCATGTCAAACCTGACGGCGCCGGCGTCGACGAA
>JBAZPE010000513.1:0-2850 GCA_041648375.1 Burkholderiaceae bacterium
CGCTGCGTCATGCGCGCACCCATGTTCCCCAGGCCGATGAAACCTATCTTGTCTTCTCTCATGTTCGTCCTGTTCAGGATCAACGTTATTGTCGTGCGCGTGCTGAGGGGATCGTCGGCATCGCGCCAGACCAAGCTTGACGCGCAAACGCCCGCGCCGTCAAGTGTGGCGAGCGTGGTGCTTCACGTTCGCCGAACCTTCAGCACGCGGGGCACGTGTCAGGTGCTGCGCGCGCGAATCTTCACACCCGCAAAGTCTTCGAGCACGCGCGCCACGTCGGTGTAGTCGGCCTGCGCGCCCTGGATGGCGGTGGTCATGAGCAGCACTTCCTTGACCGCTGCGCCTGCAATCATGGGTATGCCGTAACGCTCGGCCTCCTGCAGGCACAGCCGAACATCCTTGTGCGCGAGTTTGGCGGCAAAGCCGATGTTGAAGGTGCCGGTCAATACGGCTTTCGGAAATTTCTCGACCGTCGCCGAATTGCGGCCCGATCCGGCATTGATCACATCGATCATGGTGCTGGGATCCAGTCCGGCTTTCACGCCCAGCGCCATGGCTTCCGATGTGATGGCCACGGCACTGGCCGAGAGCAGGTTGTTGGCCAGTTTCATGACCTGTGCCTGGCCCGCGTCGGTGCCCATGTAGAAGCACTTGCCGAAGTTCTCGAGCACCGCTTGCAAAGCGTCGAAATGCGGCTTGGGCGTGGCCACCATGATGGCCAGGGTGCCGCGCTGGGCACCGCCCACGCCGCCGCTGATCGGCGCATCGATATATTCAATGCCCACCTTCTTCAGTGCCGCATGGGCGCGGCGTGCGGCGTCTGGCCCGATGGTGGAGAGGTCGACGATCTGCTTGGCCCGCTTGGCCTGTGCCAGGCCATGTTCCTGCGTGATCACGTGCTCCACGACCGTGCCGTCGGGCAAACTGAGAAAGACCACGTCCACAGCGTTGCCCAGATCGGCCGCAGTGGCCTGCGCCGTAGCGCCTCGTTCGACCAGGCGCTTGACGGCTTCGGGATCGCGATCGGTCACGTGCAGGGTGAGACCGGCATCAAGCAGCCTGCCCGCCATGGGGCCGCCCATGTTGCCTAGTCCGATGAAGCCATAAATAGTGTTGTTCGTTGCCATGTGTGTGACACCTCTAAAAAATTGGGGGTTCAGCGTGGGGCCAGGCCAATCTGGCGGCCCAGTTCTGCAAGCTGCTTCTGATCACGTTGCAGGGTACGTTTGAAGCCTGCCGGGCTGCGGTCGGCGGGCGAGGGGATTTGCGCGGCCAACTGGTCCATGCGCTCACGGAATTCCGGCGTGTCGATGGCCTGGGACAAGGCCTTTGCCAGCTTGTCGACAACGTCTTTCGGAGTGCCTTTGGGGGCGACCAGGCCGTTCCAGATCTGCAGCTCGAATTGCGGCAGGCCACCTTCGGCGAAGGTGGGCACGTCGGGCATCTGCGGCAAGCGTTCCTTGGAGGCGACCGCGATGGCCTTGATGCGATTGCCTTGATGCAAGGACATCATCGTGACGGTCTGATCGATCATGGCCTCGATGGTGCCCGCCATCAGGTCCGTCAGCGCGGGACCGGATCCGCGGTATTGCACCAGCTCGCCTTCGGCCTTGGCCATCTGCAGGAACATGGCTTCGGCCAGATGGGAGGTCGTGCCCGGGCCACCGGAACCCAGGTTGGGTCGAAGCTTGCCAGCACGCATGCTGGTCAGCATGCTGGGCAGGTCGGTAATACCGCTCTTGTTGCTCACGCTCAGCACCATGGGCACATTGGCGACCGTGCCGATGGGTGTGGTGTCGGTGACGACATCCAGCCCTGATTGAGGCTGCAGCAGGGGAATCAAGACCATCGAGTTGTTGCTGAACATCAAGGTGTAGCCGTCAGGGGCCGACTTGGTCAGCCGCTGAAAGCCGATCAGTCCACCCGCGCCCGTCACGTTCTCGACGATGACCGATTGCTTGGTGACATTGGCCAGGTTATTGCCCACCAGACGCGCCAGCGCGTCCAGGCTGCCACCTGGCGCCACACCGACGATGATGGTGATGGGTTTGGAGGGGAAGGGTTCGGCGGCGGCCACCGGTGAGGTGATGGCCAGCGCGGACAGCATGCTTATGAATAAGCTTTTTTTCATGGTTGTCTCCTGTTGTGCGATGAGCGAGCTAGGATGGGCGTGGTGCAGCCAGACAGTGCGTCAGCTGCGTGACGTTTGGCGCCTGATCGAGCGCGCGCAGGTAGGACAGGCACGCTGCCGTGGTGGCGGCGGGCAGTCCGCCCAGCGGAAAGAGTTGCTGGAACTTGTCCTGTACGTCCTCCCATTGCACGCCCCGTGGGCCCGAGCCTCTGGGCGCCTTGCACGTGCTTTGGTGGATCGCGCCGTCCTTCATGTAGATCGCCACCGAGCCTCCATGGCGATGGGGGAAGCGATCGGGTAGCGCTGGCGGGTTGGGGTCGTATTCCACCTTGTCTTGCAAGGCGGCGATGACCGGGTCGGCCATTTTGTCGACATCCATGTGCTGCCAGCCGAAGCCATCGTCAACGATGGCGGCCGCCACGAAGTACGTCAGACTATGGGCGGCATCCACCAGATTGCGGGGGTGGGGGTCGCCCTTGAAGTTGGTCCACTGCACCGCCGCCGAAATCACCACGCGTTCGACGTCCTGTGCGCGCACCTGGCCCGCACGTGCCGCGTCGGCCGCGGCTTCGGCCGTGGCGTGAAAGGGGTGGGCGCCCGGCATGAGCTTGATCGCCATGTCGGTGACGATGTCCCAGCTCTTGCCCCAGTCGCGCGTGATGTCTTCGAACGCCTGCCCACCCAATGCCTGCAGGAACCCACGGGGGTGCTCCAGCACG
>JBAZPE010000514.1:0-2848 GCA_041648375.1 Burkholderiaceae bacterium
GGTAGATGGTGTTGCCAGCTGGCCTTTTGGATTCAGACGAGACAAATGGCTCGTGTCGTTCGACGAAATGGGTCATGACGGTCTGGCTCTTCGAGATAAGCCATTCCGATGCTTGAACGCATCGGATATCGGCTAATGAGTGGGCCCGTTACACCAGATGTCACGTCGGCAACGGCGAGCTCGAAGTGTGAACGTCGTGTCCTTTCGATTACTTTGATCGAGCGTCCAAACCGTTTGCGCCACCAGACTTTTTTGGCGTTGATTCTTAGATCGAAGCTGGTTTCGTATCAAATTAAGTCAGTCGGCCTGAAGGGCCAGGGCTTCGATGGTGTGCAGATCCAGCTGCAGCACGGCCTGGCGCACGGCATCGTAGAACGCGCGGTATTCAGGGTGGAACAGCTTCACGCGGTCGAGCCAGTCTTCGATGCCGCTGATTCTGCCATCTCGGGCCAGTAACGCCAGCTCCAGTCTGGCTGGTGCCGGAGGAATGAGGAACTCGGCGGTCACTGCGGCCGGACGGGGTTGAGGACCAAGATCGCCAAGCTGGAACGGGCGCACTGGGACCATCGTGGCGTCGACCACCGGTGCAATCACCTTGAAACTGAACGTGCTTCCTTTGCCCAGACTGCTCTTGAGCGTGAGCGTGCCCCCCATTTTCTCGACGATGCCTTCGGCGATGAACAGTCCGAGGCCCACACCGGCGCTGCTTCGTTCCAATTGCCGGAACGCGTCGAAAATGCTGGTCTGCTCGGGCAAGTCGATGCCTATACCATCATCTTCCACTGAAAAATGCAGCAGCCAGGTATCCGGCGTGGCACCGGCTTGCGCCCGAATCGTCAGCGTGAAGGTACCGCGCAGCGTGTATTTGGAGGCATTGGAAAGCAGGTTCAGCAATACCTGCTGCAGCCTGTTTGCGTCCAGCAGCAGTTGTGCCGGCAGGGACTCGGGCGGGCTATACACGAATCGGTTCTGATTTGCCTGTCCCAGCGTGTAGGCATGAGACACCAGGTCGTTCAGCAGTTTGGCTGGCGAGATGGCTGTCGCATGCAGATGCAACGGCTCAAGTTCCGATTTCGTGTAATCGAGCACATCGTCGATCAGCGCCAACTGGAAGTTCACTGACCGTTCGATGGCGCCGAGATGATCCATGCTGGGTGCGCGGGGCGTGTTGCGAAGCAGTCGGACATAACCCAAGATAGTGGCAAGTGGGGCACGCAGATCGTGACCGACATAGCCAAGGGTCTGCATCTTCTGCCTATTCTTTTCATCGGCATAAGCCAGCGCCTGATTCAGCGCGAGGGTTTGTCGCTTCACCTCCCGGCTCAGGCGCACATGCTCTTTGGCTTGCCAGATCGCCAGCACGGAACGGGCTGTGCTGCGCTGGGTACCAATGTGGTGGTACCAAAGTATCAGCAGTGTCAGACCGGTTGCCGCCGACAGCATGTCAAAAAGCGCGCCTGCAGGAAGGTACAAGGCTGTCGGTGTGCTTGATGGTGCTCGCCCATCGATGGCGTTGGCAACATAAGATAGGTGCCGCATCAGAGTGAGCATCACCGCGCCTACGGTAGCCACGATCATGCTGGTCATGGTCATGCTCACGGCACGGCGCCAGGTATGGAAAATGACGAACGCACATGCGCCGATTGTTGCAAGCAACGCAGCGTCTGAAGCCATCTCCGAGGTCACGCTTGCGACGGTGTTGACCAGGATAAGGAACACAGCGATCCCGGTCATTTTTTTCAAGTCCGGAATAATGATCGAATCGCGCTGTGCCATTGATGCCAGAAAGGCCAGAAAACACAGGCTGGCTGCGGCTGCAAGCATCGGCATGCTGGTGACGAGCAGAGCGGAGAGTCTTGGACTCACGCTTTGGAGGAGACTTGTATTGGATGTCAGGTAAATAACGCCCGCGATCAATGCAGTCAGGCTGATCCAGAAAAATGTTCGGGCGCGGGAATATATGAAAGAAATAAACGCGACCCACGAGAGTGATAGAAACCCTCCGAACAGTATGCCGTAGAGGAGCAGCAGGAGCAGGGTCGCATCAATGGCACCCACGCAGAAAAGGTCGAGTCCGCATCCTGCGATTTCCTGTGCTGACATCCCGAGAAAGCGCAATATGACTTCCGCGGGCTGGCTCATCACTTCACCAGTAACCCGGCGCCGACGCCAGCATGGTCCGGTTTTGGTAACCGGTCCCGTGTCGCCAGTTCGCGCTCGCGAAATATCGAAGGTGTCACACCTAGCGATTTCCTGAACGCGGTTGCAAAGTTGGCGGCGGTCGAGAATCCAACCTCGGCCGCGATGTCCGTGACGGTCAGGTCCGTTTCGATCAGCAGACGCTGCGCCACATTCAGGCGCTCGTCACGCATGAACTCGAACACGGTCGTGCCCAGAACGCGTCTGAACGCGCCAGAAAGTTTTTTTTCGTAGGTACCCACCTTGCGCGCTAGCGTTTTGAGCTCAGGCGGATCCGACAGGGTGCTTTTCAGGTAGGTGACCGCAGCATTGACGATGACTTGATCGGGCCCCAGACGAGGGCGGGGCTGCGGCGGGCTGTGCGGTGCAGGTAACCCTGACTTTCGCAGGTGGATTCGAATGCGGGCCATCACTTCCGCGGGTTCGAAAGGCTTGATCACGAAGTCCACAGCACCATTTTGCAAGCCAGCCAGACGCGACTCCAACTCGTGGGAGGCCGTCAGGAAAATCAGTGGAATATCTTTGGTGATGGGGTCGCTTTTGAGCAATCGGCAGGCAACGAACCCATCGGCGCCGGGCATGCGCACATCCATCAGAATAATGTCCGGCATGACGGCAATCGCACGCTTGTACCCTTGTGCGCCGTCAA
>JBAZPE010000515.1:0-2846 GCA_041648375.1 Burkholderiaceae bacterium
ACCGAATGCCACGATGGCCGTCAATGCCAGCGCGGCAAGGCGTGCCCGTGGCGCTCGTGCCGGCAGATGGAAGATCGAATGAGGCTGCGTGTTCATTTGCTATCTCCTTGGGGTCATCGGCGCTCGCCCCTACAGCGTGGCAGTCACCGGCGGATGTGAGTCTGACAAAAATCGGCCAGCCTCAGCTTACTTGTTTGTTGGCAAGCATGCAGTCGATCAGAGCCATGCTGACGCTATATAGCTGCATGTAAATAAAGTATTGGGATAGCTGCCCCAACTTCCCTAGTATGAGCGAAACATAACAAAGGAGACTGAAGATGACTATGCGCAAGCTGCTGGGCGCGCTGATGACCTGTGCCGCCCTGACGGGGGGAATAGCGCATGCGGCCGATTATCCCGACCACACTGTCAAACTCATCGTGTCGTTGCCACCGGGCAGCGCGGCCGACAATACGGCGCGGTTTCTTTCCCGGCATCTGAGCGACCGGTTCAAGCAATCGTTCGTCGTCGAAAACCGACCTGGCGCCAACAGCTTCATCGCCGCACAGGCGGTGATCGCGTCGCCGCCGGACGGCTACACGCTATTCGTTTCGACGAACTCGCCGGTCACGACCAATGCCGCCGTCTACAAGAACATCCCCTACGATCCGATTCGGGACTTCACGCCCATTGCACCGGTGGCGAGGTTCCCGATGGTGCTGGTCGTCGGTGCCGACTCTCCCTACAAGAGCGTCGCTGAACTGGTCGCAGCGGCCAAGCAGGCGCCCGGCAAGCTGAACTTCGGCACCAGCACGGCCACCTATCAAGCCTATCTTGAACTCTTCCACGAAATGAACGGCATCAAGTCAACCCACGTGCCCTACAAAGGCACGGGTGCCGCGTTGACCGATGTCGCAGGCGGCATCCTGCAGTACAGCCTGGCTGATGTCAGTGCCGTCATGCCGTTGATCCGGGGTGGAAAGCTGCGCGCCCTGGCAGTGGGCAGCCCCGAGCGCCTGAAGGATCTGCCCGAGATCCCCACCATGCAGGAAAGCGGCACCAAGGGGTATGAAGCCTTTGCCTGGTCTGCGGTGTTCGGCCCGGCCAACATGGACCCGAAAGTGGTCAAGGTGCTGGCTGATGCCATTGCCGAACTGCTGCGCGCCCCTGAAAGCGTGACCTTCCTGAACAACCTGGGGGCCGAGATCTTTGCCGGCACGCCGCAATCGCTCAAGGCCTTCCAGGCGGCTGAACTCGAAACCATGAAAGGTGTCGTGCAGCGCGCAAACATGCAGCAGGAATGATTGCGCGCAAGACCTTCGTCCAGGCTTCACGCTAAGATGCCCGGCATGTCCAGATGACTGCGCCATGCCGACCTCTACCAACCCTGCAGCGAGTGCCTCCGCCCGGCCCACCAAACCCGTCACCGCACACGATGTGGCGCGGGTGGCGGGTGTGTCGGCGATTACGATCTCGCGCGCCCTGAACTCACCGGATCAATTGTCCGAGGCCACGCTCGCGCGGGTGCGTGCCGCCATTGCGCAGACCGGCTACGTGCCCAATCTGCTGGCCCGCAACCTCAATGCGAACCGAAGCACACGACTGGTGGCGGCCATCGTGCCCACGATCTCGGGGCCCATTTTCGCGGCCAGCGTTCAGGCGCTGACCGAGGCGCTGGCCCGCGAACGCTATCAGCTGATGCTGGGGCAAACCAACTACGAGGATGCACGTGAGGACGATCTGCTTGATGCCATCATCGGGCGTCGCCCCGACGGCATCGTGCTGACCGGCATCATGCATTCGGCAGGCGGTCGCAAGCGGCTCCAGGCCTGTGGCATACCTGTGGTGGAAACCTGGGATCTCACGGATGACCCGATCGATATGCTGGTGGGCTTCTCGCATGAAAAGGTGGGACGAGCCATCTGCCAATATCTGTTCGACAAGGGACGCCGAAAGCTCGCCCTGCTCTCGGCCACAGACGACCGCGCAGCGCGGCGCAATCAGGCGTTTCTCGAACGCGCCCGCGAGCTGGATTTGCCGGACATCCCGATCGCCACGGCCAGCGCCCCAGGCACACTGGCCGGCGGGCGTGCCGGCCTGAACACACTCTTGCGTGACTACCCCGGCATGGACGGTGTGTTCTGCAGTTCGGACATGCTTGCCCTGGGTGCGCTGACCGAGGCACACAGCCAGGGTTTGGCCGTGCCGCAGGACGTATCGGTGGTCGGGTTCGGTGATCTGGATTTTTCCGCCAGCCTGCACCCTGCGCTGACGTCAGTTCGCATCGATGCATCGGCCATCGGCGGGCAGGCAGCACGTTTCATCATTGATCGTGCGGAAGGTCGCCAGCCCGAACGCGCCGTTGTAGATGTGGGCTTCACGCTAGTCGAGCGCGACAGCAGCTAACCAGAACTGATCAAACGCCCGCATCGTCAACGGCAGCCCGCAGGCGGCAAGTCATCCGCGTGATCGAAAAACACGGGTAATCCCTGATCGAGTAATAGTGGCATGGCTTGGAATGTTAGCGCTAACATTGCGCTTCCATAAAACCAAATAAACGTTGGAGACGTCATGAAACTCATCGGAATGCTGCTGGCCGCCTCACTGGCCATCGCGCCCCTGGCGCATGCCGCCGACTACCCCAATCGTGCGGTCACCATCGTGGTGCCCTTCCCTGCAGGAGGTTCCACCGACAACGTCGCCCGCATCATCGGCGCCAAGCTCACCGAGCGCATGGGCCAGCCGTTCCCGATTGAAAACAAGGCGGGCGCAACCGGTGCGATTGGTGCCGCGCAGGTCAAGCGGGCCGCGCCCGATGGCTATACCTTGCTTGTGTCATCGCTTGCCGTCTTTGTGGTCAACCCGCA
>JBAZPE010000516.1:0-2840 GCA_041648375.1 Burkholderiaceae bacterium
GCTGTTCCACGTGCTGAATTGCCAAATCTGTATACATCATGTCCGCCTGTCTAATCGTGATGGCCAGCGCGTGAACGCCTGGCCCATAGTTATATTCAAGTTGTGCGACCGCTATCGAGCGGCGGCTCACTCATGTGTGCCCGAGCACCCGCTTGCGTAGGCAGAATTACCGAAAATCGAACCGTACCCTGCTCGCAGGCCACCTCGATCTCACCGCCATGGCTGATCACGATCTGATGCGCGATATAAAGGCCAAGCCCGAGACCGCTGCGATTGCGTGATTGCCCTAACGACAAAGGCTTGAAGGGTGCGAACAACTGCTCACGTTGCTCGGCCAGAATCGGCGCTCCTTCGTTGACGACGCTGACCCACACCCGCCCGTCCTGCGTATGCGCGGCCACCCGGATCGGTGTGTGCAACGTGCCATGCTTGCATGCATTGCTCAGCAGATTGGAGATGACCTGCGCAATTCTGTCCCCATCAGCCATGACATCAATGCGCTCGTCGATCTCGTCGTCGATTTGCACACCGGGATTGGCCAGTCGTGTTTCGTCGACCAGGTCGCGAACGATCGGGGCCAGGTCACACGCCGTGGGATGAATGCCCAGGCCCAAGCCGCCCTGTAGTCGAGACAAATCCAGTACTTGAGAAATCAGACGCTGCATGCGGTTGCTTGACGTGCGAATGCGTTCGCCCATCTTGGCGCCCTTGGCATCGGAACGCGTCAGCAACTGTGCCGCCACGGAAATCGATTGCAAAGGGTCTCTCAGATCGTGACCGAGCATGGCCAGCAGCGCGGTGCGTGCGCGATCTGAATCGGCCGAACGCGAGTTCGATATTTGCGCCAATTCATCGCGCAGGCTTTCGGCGGCACTCACTTCCTCGGGCAACCAGGGCGTGCTGGTGTCGCGCACGACCTCTCGCCACTCGGCAAATGAACCGCGCGGCGTCAGGCGGGCGCCCAAGGCACCCACCTTGTATTCTTTTTCCGGCTTACCACCCCAGACCAGGGTTTCAACCTGCTCTCGACGCAGCCAGACCAGCCAACCATCGTTCATGCTGTCAAAGCGGCAGGCAAGCATGCCGGCATAAGGCACCAGGATGCTCTGCAACGCCGGGAATTCGTCGGCAATGCTGGCGCACGCCACCGTGTTGCGCTTGGTCGCGTTCAGCGCCTGAATCAGCTCGCGCAGGTCGCCTCGTGGCGCCAGGCCTCCACACACAGTCATGCCCGAACCCCACAGACACAGGCAAGCGTGGTGGCTGATCAGATCGGCAGGCGTAGGCGACTCCTGTGACAGCGCCGCCAGCAGATCCTCATCGTTAAGCACACGCAGGATCATGCGATTGATCATCGCCATGCTGGCGTGCATCTTCTCGGCACGTGCGTTGGCCTCGAAGCTGGCAATGGTGGTCGACAGAATCTGGGCAATCACCTCGCAGGCCATGCGCACGCTGTAAGGCACGTGCATGGTGTCCAGGTGATGGCAGGCGATCATGCCCCACAGCCTGCCGCCGATCACCACGGAAATGCTCATGGACGCGCGTACGCCCATATTGGCCATGTATTCCAGATGGATCGGAGAGACGCTGCGCAGCACGCTGGCGCTGAGATCTAGCGGCACGGACCGCCAGGCGGGACTGGCTTGCACCGGCACCGGCAAGTACTGGGCGTCGGTTATCAGCCGCAAGGTGTTCTTGATATAGAGGCGACGGGCCTGAGCGGGAATATCGCTGGCAGGGTAACGGCGCCCTTCCCAATCATCGAGATCGTCGCGTCGCGACTCACGCACCACCTCTCCGCTATCGTCCGTATGAAAGCGATACGCCATCACGCGGTCAAAGCCGGTAATACCGCGCAATTCTTCGACGGCCACGGACAGCAGATTTTCGATGGAACGCTGACGGCGTAATTTCTCGATGGTCTGATAGGCGCGGCCCAGCGACGATGCCAGCCCTTGTTCGGACTCCCCGGCGTACTCCAGCTCCACGATCAGCACATCATTGCTGTTGCGGTGACCGATGACGTCGTAGCGCTTGCCGGATACGACCGCGGCAAAGGGTTCGAAGTCGGGGTCGAAATCGGTCAGCCAGGGCTGAATGCGGTCTCGCATCGGCGCATCGAGAGACGAGCCGTCAAACGGCTTACCCAGTTCGAGCGCGACACCTAGCGCCGCAGCGGCGTTCTCACTGGCATAGGCGAGCAGCCCGTGCCGATCGACCGCCAGCAGCGCGCCGGATGGCTGGATGGCGCCCGGGATATGAATGGGCTCGCTATCGCAATTTTGTAGCGTGACGGCAGCAGAGGTCGTGGACGTCGTAGAACTCATGAAAGATACGAGTGTTCTACGCCCCGGTGCGAAACGCGTGCGGGACTGATGGGTGCGAAGGGAATGGCAGAGACCTGACTCATTACCAGCGATTTCAAATTAATAGAACTCGTTAAACAGCAATTAATGTGCCTGACCTATAGGCTGCTGCGGCGTGGGAACCTTCCCAGCATAGACACACGACGAAGCGCAGGCGGCCTTCAGACCCCATCAGCCCGACCAAGTCCGTCGATTTGTATATCTTGTATCAATATACCCTATCGCTATCGGCGATTCAGCCCCCGCACCGGGAAATTTTCAGGAAAACCAAAGCGTTACGAGCGCGTCATCGCAATCAGCTTGTCCAGAATCCGCTTGCGCTGCGCACTCTCCAGGCCATAGGTACCGTAGAGGTCGGAGGTCCACATGCCGTCAGCTGCCAGTCGCACGATGATGGAGTCGGTAGGGTCTTCACACTCTGCCGCGTCCGCAGCCAGGGCTTCCGCAATTCCCTTGCGCCAGATATGCATG
>JBAZPE010000517.1:0-2832 GCA_041648375.1 Burkholderiaceae bacterium
GACGTATTTGGAAGCGGGATTGGCGATCATCATGGGTACACCTGTCTTGGGTCGTGGCTTGGCCAGGGGCGTCACACGGCGCATGGGCGCACGCGGCATTTCCGGGGCAAGCAGCAAGCTAATAAAAGGGAATTCGTATGACTACTGTGGCGTACGCGGTTGCCGAGCTACCACGGGACTCTAGGCCCGGCGACCGATCGGTAGGCGTAGCGATAGCGCGCGAGCGGCGCTGAGGGAGGGGCAGGCGGACGCGGCGGGCGCGTCAAAACCTTGCGCGCCAGCACGCACAAATCCGCCGACAGCAGCGCTGTGGCGGATCGTCTGGGCGTGAGGGGCAGGTATGTGGGCCATGTGGCTAGCAGAACATATTTTTCCTGGGCGCGCAAGCGTCAAGCAACTGCTCGCGCGCAAGCAATCAGTTATCGCCGATGGTCGGTTCTATCGGGCGGCGGGGCACGGCGGTGCTGCGGGTTTCCCCTGCTATACGAACCTCGGGTTCGCTGCGCTGCGGCGTGGTTACTGGTTCAATGAGGCTGGGCGTGGAAACAGGCGTCACCGTGCGTGCCGACAGCGTGTCGGTTTCATCCGCAGAGGGCTTCAGAATGGCTTCCTGCTCGCGTACTATGGCGATCTTGTCGATGCGACCATGACGTGTCTCGGCAAGGGTGCGGCGCAGGTCTCCGATCGTGAACGGTTCATCACGGTTGAGCCAGCTCCAGCGCATCACGTCACGCACCTCAGGCGAGAGTCGAGCGCACAGCATACGAAACGCGTCGGATTCCACCGGCTCGGCGCGGCCCGCCTCGACGCTGCCATTGAACCAGGCCCGCACGCTGAAGAAGACGATCAACGTCCACAGTGCCACCACCACCCACCACAGGTAGGGGTTGATGAGCACGAGCATGTCGATAATTTGTTGTCCGAAGGACGCGAGGCTTGCGTAGGTGAGTCCACGTCCAAATTGAAGCAGGAGCGAGCTGACCCACAGCCACAGGATTGCAGCTGCAACGATGACCACGAGTCGCACGAGAATGCGAGGGGTGGACAATTTACGCAACGTTTGAGAAATCAAACGGCAGTCGCCGCGTACGCGGTCGGTGGATGTGGGATTCGTCATGCAAAATATTGTACCTATGAGTCGTCCCGCTTTAGAACTCCGACCAGGTCAACATTTAACGTTGACGCCACAATTGCAACAGTCCATCCGATTGCTGCAGTTGTCGACGCTCGACCTCGAAATGGAAATTTCGCAGGCGTTGGCCGATAACCCCTTGCTGGAACGCACCGACGGGGGCGATGGCGCCAACGACGGCAGTGGCGAAAGTCTTGCCGGCGACGCGTCCGTCGACGTGCAGCGCGACGAACCCGCCAACGAAGGGGATGGCCCCCAGGCAGACCTTTCGGGCGAGGCCATGGATCGCATGCCCGAGTTGTCGGGGGGCTCGGGGGGCAACGATTACAGCGACGATGACCCGGGCAGACCGGAGTCGGCGGGTCGGCCCACCCTGCGCGAGCACCTGCTGAGCCAGTTGGGCGTGACGCGCGCCAGCGATCGCGACAAGATACTGGCGGCGCTGCTGATCGACGAACTCGATCAAAACGGCTATCTGGCCTCGCCGCTGGACGAAATCCTGACTTGGTTCGATACTGAGCTGGCGCCGGATCTGGACGAATTGCGCGCGGCATTGTCGCTATTGCAGTCATTCGATCCCCCGGGCGTCGGGGCGGCCAACCTGTCCGACTGTTTGTGTCTGCAGCTGCGCAACGTTGCGCCTGCGGTGCCTGCGAAGGTGGCCGCGCTGGCTCGCGAGATCTGTCGCAACCATCTGCCGTTGCTGGCCACGGGCAACGCCACCCGCCTGCGTGATGCCCTGCAGTGCGATGAAGCGACACTGAAGGCGGCTCACACGCTGATTCTGAAGCTTGATCCTCGCCCCGGGCGAGCCTGGACCGTGCCGGCAGCCGATTACGCGGTGCCCGATGTGGTCGTCCGGCGGTTGCGCCAGGGCTGGCGTGTCAGCCTGAACAATGCTGCCGTGCCTCGGCTGCGGGTCAATGCCCTGTACGCCCAGATGCTGGGTAACCAGCGTGCGTCGCAGCATGCCGGTTTGCAGTCGCAGTTGCAGCAGGCCAAGTGGATGATTCGCAACGTCGAGCAGCGCTTTGACACCATCCTGCGAGTCTCTCAGGCGATCGTCGACCGCCAATCTGCGTTTTTCAGCGAAGGCCCGCAGGCCATGCGGCCGCTGATTCTGAAGGACATCGCCAACGAGCTGGGCATGCACGAGTCCACCATTTCACGGGCGACCACGCAAAAGTACATGCTCACGCCATTTGGTACGCTCGAACTCAAGTTCTTTTTCGGCTCGGGCGTGGCGACCGATTCCGGCGATTCTGCCTCGGCCACTGCGGTGCAGGCCTTCATTCGCAAGCTGGTTGACGCCGAAAACCGTGCCAAGCCGCTCTCGGATAACCAGATCACCAAAAAACTCGCCGAGCACGGCATCGTCATCGCGCGCCGTACCGTCGCCAAATATCGCGAGTCGCTGCGCATCGCCCCTGCCGCATTGCGCCGCGCACACGCCGCAGCCAAATAGGCCATAGCGTCAGGCTAATTGGCCCATCGAGCGCCCAAAGAAATTCAATCGCTAAGGTCTTGCATGAGAATCATTAATTATCGATAATTGTTCTCATGTACATTTGCATATGCAATGCAGTTACCGAGAGGCAAGTCCGCGCCAGCGTCGATGCCGGTGCGACCACGCTCGATGACCTGCATATCGATCTAGGTGTCGCCTCCTGTTGCGGGCGCTGCGCTGACACGGCTGCCGA
>JBAZPE010000518.1:0-2826 GCA_041648375.1 Burkholderiaceae bacterium
CATGACCACGCAGGAAGCAGCCGATACCTCGCTGTTGCTGCGTGCGGGCTCGCTGGCCGCGCCGATGTCCATCATCGAGGAACGCACCATCGGCCCCAGCCTGGGTGCCGACAACATCAAGAAAGGCTTCGATTCCACGCTCTACGGTTTTGTCGCCATCGCCATCTTCATGATCGCGTATTACCGCCTGTTCGGCGTGTTCTCCACGCTGGGCCTGGCCATGAACGTGCTGCTCCTGCTGGCGCTGCTCTCCATGCTGCAGGCCACGCTGACGCTGCCCGGCATCGCCGCTATCGCGCTCACGCTCGGTATGGCGATCGACTCCAACGTGCTCATCAACGAACGGATCCGGGAAGAACTGCGTAACGGAGCCACCCCTCATCAGGCCATTCATCAGGGCTTCGAGCGGGCCTGGGGCACCATTCTGGACTCGAACCTGACCACCCTCATCGTCGGTCTGGCGCTGCTGGCATTCGGCACGGGCCCGGTTCGCGGCTTTGCCGTCGTGCATTGCCTGGGCATCCTGACCTCCATGTTCACCTCGGTGGTGGGCGTGCGCGCCATGGTCAATTTCTGGTACGGACGGCAGCGCAAGCTGGACAAGCTCGCCATTGGCGCAGTCTGGAAACCCAAACAACACTAAATCGACGACAGCCATGGAATTTTTCCGGATTCACCGCACCATCCCGTTCATGCGCCATGCCAAGGTGCTGAACGCCATCAGTCTCATCACCTTCGTGCTGGCGGTGTTCTTCATCATCACGCGCGGCTTTCACCTGTCGATCGAATTCACCGGTGGCACCCTGATGGAGGTTGGCTACAAGCAAACCGCCCAGCTCGATGAAGTGCGCAGTGTGGTCACCAAGCTGGGTTACTCCGACTTCCAGGTGCAGAACTTCGGCACCTCGCGCGATGTCATGATTCGCCTGCCATTGGCTGAAGGGCAAACCTCGGCCACGCAAAGCGAGACCGTGATTGCCGCCCTGCAGCAGGCCGATCCCAGCGTGGAACTCAGACGCGTGGAGTTCGTCGGCCCGCAGATCGGCGAGGAACTGGTGCACAACGGGCTCATGGCGCTGCTGGTCGTGGCGCTGGGCATCATGGTGTACCTGGGCATACGATTCGAGTGGAAATTCGCCGTGGCCGGCGTGATCGCCAACTTGCACGACGTGGTGATCATCCTGGGCTTTTTCGCCTTCTTCCAGTGGGAGTTCTCGCTACCCGTGCTGGCCGGCGTGCTTGCCGTGCTGGGATATTCGGTCAACGAGTCGGTGGTCATCATGGATCGTATCCGTGAGAACTTTCGCAAGTACCGCCGCGCCGATGTGCCTGAAGTGATCAACAGCGCGATCACGCAAACGATCTCGCGAACGGTCATCACCCACGGCTCGACGCAGCTGATGGTGTTGTCGATGTTCTTCTTTGGCGGCCCGTCGCTGCACTACTTTGCCCTGGCACTGACCATCGGTATCTGGTTCGGCATCTACTCGTCGGTCTTCGTGGCGGCAGCACTGGCCATGTGGATGGGCGTGAAGCGCGAGGATCTGATCAAGGCGCCAAAGAAAGTCGAGGAAAACGAGGTCGAAACGCCTTAAGCAAGACGCCTCAAGAGATCGCAGCGCCAATCGCATTTGGCCCTGCCTCAACAAAAAACGCCGGCTCGCGCCGGCGTTTTTTGTCTTTTTGCTTGATCCCCCACGCTGCTGCATTGACACCGCTCAGACTCGTTTTAGCGCCGCCTTGATCTGTGTTCGCTAGGTCGTGGCAAAGATCCGCAGCACTTTCAGGCCCGTGTCGCAGTGCGTGATCCGAACCAGCGCCAGGGCGTGCGCAACGGCCAGCCCGAGTCGGCATTCAGAATGCGTGGCGCCAGGAAGGCGGCCGATGACAAGGCAATGAATGCCGCACCCAGCACGTCAGACAGATAGTGATCGAGGTTGACCACGCGGGCGGTGGCCACCGAGCAGGCCAGCAACATCAAGGGGACTCGCAACCGAGGCGCCAGAATGGCCAGCGCCGCAGCGGCGGCGAATGCAGCCTGAGTGTGGCTCGAGGGAAACGAGTCGAACTCATGCGCGCGGGCGAAAGCGGTACCAAAACCATATAGCCCTTGCTCGATCAGGAGCTCGGGCCGCGCACGTGCCACCAGGTTCTTCAACAGCACCGTCACGATGCCACCCAGGGCCATGGTCAGAATGACGAACAGGCTGCCTCGGGCGACGCGGTCGGCGTCACGGCCCAATGGCAGCGTCCAGCCTCGGCGTGCCGCCAGCAGCGCCCACACATACAGAACCAATGCGGGTGCGAGATAGAGCTCGCTGGATCCCAACTCATCGATCACATTGAACACCGCGAACACCCAGGGCGTAGACGACACGTGCAGCGTGCGCGCCAGAGGCATGTCCACGAAAAAGAACAGCACAGTGATCATCGCCATCAGCATGACCGCCAGCATCGCCCATCGGCGCGTGGCAAAAACAGGATATCGGGGAGTCATCGGATAGGCTGGCCCATGAAGACAAATTGTTACGACGACGCAATGTTAACCCGCGCGTGTCAAATCCCTGTCGAAAATCGATTGTCCGATCCGACAGATTCACCGCTCGCGCTAAAATGCCGCTTTTCACTTAACGCCCCCGGGATATAAACCCGTCACGGCCCCCCTATGCAAGAAATCACACTCAATCGCCTGCCCGTTGACGCGCCGGCCAAAAAGAAACTCTTCATCCGCACCTTTGGTTGCCAGATGAATGAGTACGACTCGGACAAGATGGCCGATGTTCTGAACGAAGATCAGGGCCTCGAACTCACACAGGATGTGGACGA
>JBAZPE010000519.1:0-2816 GCA_041648375.1 Burkholderiaceae bacterium
CCTGGACGGGTCGCTTTGCCATGGCGACCTGTTGCTTCAGTTTTGCGCCAACACGCCTGACACCAATATCCACGCCCTGCGCGATGTGCTGAAGAACATGCCTGGCTTACTGGCGTTGCGCTGGAAGCAGGAGGGTAGCGTGCCGGTCACGCCGGCGCAGCCCGGCGAGCCGGTGGCCAATGCCCGCAATTTTCTGGGGTTTCGCGACGGTTCGGCCAACCCCGATGCGGCCGATGACACGCTGATGGATCGCGTGGTTTGGGTCGGCAGCGAGCATCAGGAGCCCGCGTGGGCCACAGGCGGCTCCTATCAGGCCGTGCGTGTGATCAGGAATTTTGTAGAGCGCTGGGACCGCACGCCGCTGGGTGAGCAGGAGGCCATTTTCGGTCGGCGCAAGGCCAGTGGCGCACCGTTCGATGGCAAGCAGGAGTCGGATGTGCCGGATTACGCGGCAGATCCTGCAGGCAAGGTCACGCCCCTGGACGCGCATATTCGGCTGGCCAATCCCCGCACACATGGTTCTGAACGCAGCCTGATGCTGCGCCGCCCCTTCAATTATTCCAATGGGGTGACCCGCTCGGGCCAGCTCGACATGGGCCTGCTGTTCATCGCCTATCAGGCCAATTTGCAGGAAGCGTTCATCGCCGTGCAGAAGCGGCTCGACGGCGAGCCGTTGGAGGAATACATCAAGCCTGTCGGGGGAGGTTATTTTTTCGTCCTCCCTGGCGTGCCGGCGCCGCAAGACGGCGGCCCCCACCACGATTATTTCGGGCGCAGTCTGTTGCTTGCCGCTCACCCCTTGCTGGAGAAGTCATGACCCGTATGTCCTATCGCACTCTTTTGGCCAGCTTGCTGTTGGCGCCGGCGCTGGCCAGCGCCGAAGTGTCCCCCCTGGATCTGGTCCAGCCCGTGTCGGATTACAAGATTTATGTGTCGCAGCAGCTTGAAGCGCTGGTTCAGGGCACCCGGAAATTCACCGATGCGATTCGTGCGGGTGACCTTGCCCAGGCGCAGGCGCTGTATGCCCCGACCCGCGTGCCCTATGAGCGAGCAGAGCCCATGGCCGAGTTGTTCAGCGATCTGGACAGTGCCATCGATTCACGTGCGGACGATCACGAGAAGGCCGAGCGCGATCCGGCATTCACTGGCTTTCATCGTTTGGAATACGGGTTGTTTGCGCAGCGCTCGACCGAAGGCCTGACCCCTTTTGCCGATAAGCTGATGGCCGATGTGATCGAGCTGCAAAAGCGCGTGCAGGGGTTGACGTTCCCCCCGGAAAAGGTGGTCGGCGGTGCGGCGGCCCTGATGGAAGAAGTGGCTGCCACCAAGATTTCCGGTGAAGAGGACCGCTATAGTCACACCGATCTGTGGGACTTCAAGGGTAACGTGGACGGCGCCCAGAAGATCGTGGCCCTGTTTCGTCCGCTGATCGTCAAGGACGATCCTGCGTTCGCCGCCAAGGTGGACAAGAATTTCGAAACGGTGGAAAACATTCTTGCGAAGTATCGCAAGGGCGATGGCTACGAACCGTATGATCGTCTTAGTGAAGCTGACCGGCGCGGGTTGGTCGGTCCGGTCACCACGCTGGCCGAAGACCTGTCCACGCTGCGCGGCAAACTCGGCCTGAATTGATCGGGTCTCGCAGTACTCGGCTTGCCTGATCGCCGTCGCGTTCGATGCGACTCCCCCCTGCGGGCGGACTGGAATTAGAATGACGGTCGGGCTAGCGCTGGCCCTTGCTCGTATGTCCTCGGCCCGCAGGAGTGGTATTGATGAAAATGATCTGGTTTAAAACCGTGCTTTGCGCGATGGTCGGTGCAGCCGTGCTGCCTGCCCAGGCCCATCACACCCCCGAGCATTCGGCCGCAATGGGAGATCCCGTTGAACCCGTGGGCGCCCGCGCGCTGTCCATTACCGGCTGCTGGGTGCGTGCGCTGCCCGCCCAGGTACCGTCAGCGGCTTATTTCACCGTGAGCAATTCGAGTGACCGCGGCACGACACTGACCGATGTCGCCACCGATGCCTACGGCAGCGTGATGATGCATGCCACGACACAAACTGGTGGCATGTCTCGAATGACCATGGCGCACGATGTTGCTGTGCCCGCGCGTGGCCGAGTCGCCTTCGAGCCGGGTGGGCTGCATGTCATGCTGAGCAAGCCGACTCGCGCTCTTGAGGTGGGCAAGACCGTCGATTTCACATTTGTGTTTGCCGGCAATGTCAGCGTGCGTGCCCCTTGCACGATACGTGAGGCCAGTGCGCTGACGAACTGACATGCGATGATACCGTGATGCCTGCTCGCCATGCCGGCCTGTCTTTGTGCGGCTTCTATTTTCTGTTCTATGGCTTCTACGGCGTCACGATTCCGTATCTGCCCGTCTGGCTGGCCAGTCGTGGGCTGGATCCGGCCTTCGTGGGCGTGGTGATCGCCGCAGCCTTTTTGCCCAAGGTCGTTTCTGCACCGGTTTTCGCCCACGCGGCGGATATCTGGGGCAAACATCGGGTTTTGATTCAACTGCTGTTGTTCGCCACGCTGTTCTCTTTGGTGCTGTTTTTTTACGCCCAAACCCAGGCCTGGTTTTTCTCGCTGACCATGGCGGTCAATTTTTTTGCGCCTGCTATTTTGCCCCTGATGGATCGCGCAGCCCTGGCCCATCGGCGCGCCGATGGCGCGTCCTTCTATACCACCATTCGCCTGTGCGGCTCGCTTGGCTTTGCCGTGTTTTCCCTGCTGTGCGGGGTATTGATCGACGGGGTGGGCGCCGACGGCGTGATCTGGCTGGGCGCCGCGCTCACACTTGCCTGCATGGTGTTGG
>JBAZPE010000520.1:0-2815 GCA_041648375.1 Burkholderiaceae bacterium
GGTCGGCGGATACCGCTTCAGATACCGCCGCAAAGGCGGATGTGGCATGCACTTGCGCCAAGACCATCACGCAAGCAGCTACACCAATAAGCATTGTTTTCATGGCTAATTCCAGATGACGACCTGACGATACTTTAGCCATGAATGCCACACGGGTCTTGCCTGATTTTTAATGTGCGGCCTCCCGCCACCCTCACGGCTTGGGCAAACAGTTCTCCATGCAGCGCTGGTTCTTCGTATCGGGTCGATCACCCAGGCAAAACCCGTCCCGGTTGAACATCCATCTTCAACCAGATCGTGGCCGACACGGTCTGCGTGCGGTCGTGATTTCTGGTCGGGGCATAGCGATTGCTGGAACACCTCTTGCATGGTGAGCCATCCGGCTCACACAAAGACGGGAAATCCAGTGATCACTACACAAGACAGGCGATACGCCGACATCATCCACCCCATGCATGCCGTATTACTGGCAGGCACGTTCCCACTCTTTCTCGGCGCCGCGCTCAGCGATGCGGCCTACGGCTCGACCTACGAGATCCAGTGGAATAACTTCGCCTCCTGGTTGATTGCCGGTGGTCTGCTGTTCGCCGGACTCGCCTTGATTTTCGTGCTTGTCGACCTGGTACGTTCGCATCGACGCGCCCGGGGAATCGGCCTGTACGCGCTGGTCCTGCTGGCGACGTGGGTCGTGGGTTTCTTCAATGCCTTAATGCACGCCCGCGACGCCTGGGCGAGCATGCCTACCGGGCTCGTGCTCTCGTGCGTGACTCTGGTGCTTGCCTGCGTGGCGACATTCCTTGGCTTTGCCGCACGCCGCATCGGAGGCACGAAATGAACAAACGCACCGGAATGCTTACCCTTGTTGCGCTCTCGGCACTGCTCAGTGCGTGCGGTGCAGATCAGGAACCGCTGCAAGTAGGCACAAATCCTAAACTGCCCGACCCGCAACGCGGCATCCTGCCGAACATGGTGATTGCAAAACCCGCGAGTTGGGGCGATAAGACGCCTACCGTGCCGCAGGGTTACGCCATCAGCGCCATCGCCACCAATCTGAACATTCCACGCCAGACCCTGCTGCTGCCCAACGGCGACATTCTCGTGGCGGAAGGCCGAGGCGGTAATGCGCCCAAGCTCAAGCCCAAGGATGTCATCGCCGGTGTCATCAAGGCGCGTGGCAACACCACGGTCAAAAGCGGCAACCGCCTCACACTATTGCGTGACGCCGATGGTGACGGTCGCTACGAAGTGCAGAAAGTCTTCGCCGACAATCTGAATGCACCCTATGGGCTGGCGTTGATCGGTAATAACCTCTACGTCGCCAACCAGGATGCGCTGGTGCGGTTCGATTACAAGGAAGGGCAAACCGAAGCGAGCGGCCCTCCCGAGAAGCTGACCGATCTTCCCTCGGCCATCAATCATCACTGGACGAAAGCACTCACCGCCAGCGCAGACGGGCAGTTCCTGTATGTCGGGATAGGCTCCAACAGCAACATCACCGAGCGTGGCATGGCAGCCGAAGTAGACCGGGCGCTGGTCTGGCAGGTCGATGTCCGCACCGGGGCACACAAGCCTTACGCGACCGGCCTGCGCAATCCGACCGCGCTTACCATCCAGCCGGAAACCGGGCAATTGTGGGCCGTTGTCAATGAACGCGATGAGCTGGGTTCGAATCTGGTGCCCGATTACCTCACCGCGGTGCAGGAAGGCGGCTTCTATGGCTGGCCTTACAGCTACTGGGGCAAGAATGTGGATGTGCGGGCTCAACCGCAGAATCCGGAAAAAGTAGCATCAGCGCTGACACCTGACTACAGTCTGGGTGCACACGTCGCCGCGCTGGGTGTGGATTTTTCGGTGGCTGCCATGGGCGAGTCGTTTGCCAACGGTGTCTTCGTGGGTGAGCACGGCAGCTGGAACCGCAAGGATCCGGTTGGCTACAAGGTCAGCTTTGTTCCGTTTCGTGACGGTCGTCCGGCCGGCGAGGCAGTGGATTTCGTATCCGGCTTCCGTGACGACGACGGCACGACGCGAGGTCGCCCGGTGGGTGTGACGGTGGATCCCCGTGGCGCGCTCATCGTGGCTGACGATCTGGCCAACACCATCTGGCGCGTGACCCGCAGCACTAACTGATCGATCGACGAGTCGCCCACTCGTCGCGCGCCCGCCGTCAAGGATCCGATAAAGAAATCCAGGCAGGCGCGTGATCACTTGCGTGCGGTTCATCCCGCACCCATGTATCTACCCCGGCGCCCTCCAGGCGAGGCACGAGGCATTCGCTGATCAACAAGTGATCAATGCGTAATCCTGAATTGGATTGCCGATGCTGGCGGAAATAATCCCAGAAGGTGTAGATGCGCTCATCCGGAAACATCGTCCTCAACGAGTCGGTCCAGCCTTGCGCAAGCAGCCGCTCAAAGCAGGCGCGACTCTCCGGCTGCAGCAAGGCGTTTTTGCGCCAGGACTTCGGGCTGTAGATGTCCAAGTCAGTGGGGACAACGTTATAGTCGCCGGCCAGCACAACTGGATGCCCAGACGCTTGAAGCGCCTGGGCATGGTCAATGAACCGTTCAAACCATCTCAGCTTGTACGCGAACTTCGGGCCAGGCTGAGGGTTTCCATTGGGCAAGTACAGGCACCCTACAAGAACACCGTTCACAGCCGCTTCCAGATATCGGCTGTGAGCATCCTCATCATTGTCTGGCAGATCGCGTCGGGTCTCCAGAGGGTCCGCATCACGCGCGAGGATTGCCACCCCATTCCAGGCTTTCTGCCCGTGCCAGATTGCGCCATAGCCTGCAGCATTGATCTCCGCGACGGG
>JBAZPE010000521.1:0-2809 GCA_041648375.1 Burkholderiaceae bacterium
ACCCAACAGCGCGGCCCCGTTATAACGCCGGTTGTCGACCCGGTCGCGCAGGCGATTGAGCACCGGCTTGGCGACCAGGGCCGCAAGCAAGCTGATGATGCTGCGCTTGAATTCTTCGCGAATGATGTTTGACAGCATCTTCGCCAGACCTTCCACCGACTTCAGGACCACGTTGCCGACAAAACCATCGCATACGACGACATCGACCGTTCCCTTGAAAATGTCATTGCCTTCGACATTGCCAAAGAAGTTGAGTTGGCTGGCGCGCAGCAATTCAGCCGCTTCCTTCACGACCTCATTACCTTTGATGACTTCTTCACCAATGTTGAGCAAGCCAATGCTGGGACGCTCACGGTGATCGATCGCCTGCGACAGGGCGGCACCCATGATGGCGAACTGCAGCAGATGCTCTGCGGTGCAGTCAACATTCGCACCCAGATCGAGGACGGTGGTTGCCCTGCCGGTCTGATTGGGGATAGAGGTCGCAATCGCCGGGCGATCGATGCCTTCAAGCGTTTTGAGCACATAACGCGAGATAGCCATCCATGCGCCAGTATTGCCCGCCGAGATACAGGCGTGCGCATGGCCGTCCTTCACTTGCTGGACAGCCAGTCGCATGGAGGAGTCTTTCTTCCGACGCAGCGCCACTTCGACCGAATCGGCCATCGTGACGACTTCGGATGCGGCGACCACCGACAGGCGAGCCCGCAAGGCAGGTGCCGCGCTACTCAGTGCCTTTTCGATATCACCCGGAACACCCACCAACAGGAGCTCGACGTCCGGGTACTTGCCGACGAAATCGATTGCTGCAGGTATGGTGACAGGCAAGCCGAAATCGCCGCCCATGCAATCTATCGCTATGCGTATCACTGGCGAGCCAAAGCATTACTGGACTGTGTGGACAGCCCGGGATTTACAACAAGGCGCGAGCCCCACAAAGCAACTTATTCGTCAGCCTTGGTTTTCAGCACTTTACGGCCGCGATAGAAACCGTTGGGGCTGATGTGGTGACGCAGATGCAGTTCACCCGTGTTCGGCTCGATAGCCGTGGGGGGCGCGGTCAGGAAATCGTGCGAACGATGCATACCGCGCTTGGAGGGGGACTTCTTGTTTTGTTGAACGGCCATGATGACTCCTAGAAACGGGCCGCATTGTACGTCAATGCAGCCCACATTAATTCATTATTTATCTTTCAACCGCGCCAGATCCGCAAAGGGTGACGGAAGCAATTGGCTTTCTTCGAATGCCGCATCGGGCTCGGGAGCCAGCGATGCCACATCCACACAACTGTCGTGCTTGGGGACGTACGGGATACACAACACCAGTTCGTCCTCGACCTGCTCCAGCAAATTGAACCGCTGGGTGCCCAATACCTTCTCGGGCGCATTCTCGTCCAATTCCTCTTCGTCGGTGACATCAACCTCGAGCTTCTCGGGCGAATTCACCAATTGAAGCACGACTTCGGAGTCAATCGGATAGGTGAACAACTGCATGCAACGCTGACATTCGAGCACCGGATTGGCGCGCACGTTCAGGCGCAGATAAAACAGTCCCACCGCATCCCGCTCACCACGCACCGACCAGTGCACCATCCCTGCTTCGCCCTCGGGCTGCTCGGGAAGATCGTCGACAGCGCGCACCAGATCTTCAAGCTCGATGCTGCCGCTGCGCTGGTCGCCGTGCCGCGCGAAAGCGTAAGCATCCACCACGTGTTGCATGGGATTCACGTCATTCCTATATGCAAAATTCCTGGACCCGACCCGTGCCGGTGACCCGACAAGTCGTGCCCCACCCTCGGCTTGAACACGTTCACGCATGACACCGCGCAACGCTGCCAAAAGCACCTTGGGACGAGGTCGCCGCAAAGCCTGTGCAACAATGGTTGCAAAGTGCCGCGTAACCCATGGCACTTTTGCCCCACGACGACTGCTTTGCCGTGGCACCTGCTACAAGCTTGTCCCAAATCCGCCCTGGACCCACCCAACCTTCGGGCGACCGCTGCGGATTTGCTTAGGCAAGCGAACAACATAAAATGATACTTCGGCAGAGCCCCTGCCGTCAATTAACCGTTCTCAATGCTGCCACAACGTCTCATCCTCGCCTCGTCCTCGCGCTATCGGCGCGACATGCTCCAGCGCTTGCGCCTGCCCTTCGATATCGTTTCGCCCGACGTGGACGAGACGCCCCACGAAGGGGAGACGCCACATGATCTGGCGCTCAGACTGTCTAGTGCCAAGGCGAAAGTGGTCTCGATCGCCCACCCGGGCGCCCTGATCATCGGCTCGGACCAGGTTGCCACGGTGGATGGCCTGAGTCTGGGCAAGCCGGGTCACCACGACGCCGCAGTGAAGCAATTGCGGCAGATGTCAGGGCGGACGGTGGAGTTTCATAGCGCGCTCTCCGTCACGGACGGGACCCGGACGGAAACGGCAGACATCGTCACGCGCTGCCTATTTCGGACACTGGACGATCTCGAGATCGAAACCTATTTGCGCACTGAGCAGCCTTACGACACTGCAGGCAGCGCCAAGGCGGAAACATTGGGCATCGCCCTGATGGAAAGCATGGAAAGCGATGATCCGACAGCGATCATTGGCCTGCCGCTCATTGCCCTGAGCCGGATGCTTCGCAGCTTTGGCATCAACCCACTATGCCCGCCAGCAGGCTTTGGGCGGGCCGCTTCGCGCGCACCCACCCACGACACCTCCTCAGAGCACGCATGACATCTTCTCGCACCTTGCACCTCATACCGGTCGGCCTGGGCGACGCCGCCATGACGAGCTGGCTGCCCGAGGACGCTCGAGCGGTC
>JBAZPE010000522.1:0-2804 GCA_041648375.1 Burkholderiaceae bacterium
GGTGACCAAGGTAGGACCAGCCATACAGCATGCCCACCAGCCGCACCCCATAGATATCGGCAAGAATGGCCGATGACAACGCAATGCTGCCGGCCCAGACCAGACCGCCGATACTGGCCGCAATATAGAGTTCCAGGTGGGTGCCCACCATCACCAGCGCAAAGAAACCCAGCCCACGCACCAGATAAATCACCGCAAGAATATTGCGCCGCTCCAGCACATCGGAGAGGCGGCCCAGGATCAGCGTGCCGAAAATGGCCACCAGACCGATCAATCCGATGCCCATGGAACTGGTCGTGCCATCGAAGCCATGATCCATCAGCATGGGCACACCATGCGTCCCCAGCAGGTTCATGCTGAAGCCACAGGCAAAAAGACCCAGACACACTTGCCAGAAAGGCGCAGTGCGCAGGGCTTGCGCGGTTGTCAGACTGGTGGCAGCGCCCGCCGTGGTCGAACCGCTCGTCGCGCTGCGGGCCTCAGCGGCAGCTTGCGTCGCCCGTAAGCTGGCCGCGGCCTCGGGCAGCAGGTCAGTCGTGGACGGCGCATCCTCGCGCATGATGAACAGCGTCGTGGGAATGGTGATCAGGGCAAACACAGCGGCAAAGGCGATAACCGTTGCCTGCCAGCCCAGCCAGGCGATGCCCGCATTGAACACCGGTGTCATGACGGCAATGCCTGCCATCGAACCCGTCGAAAGAAAAAACAGCGCCATGCCACGCTGACGGGTAAACCACCGGCTGATGACAGGCGTGAGCGCCACGGGGCTGGTGAATGCGAGCCCGACCGAGAACGAGACGCCGAATGCAAAAAAGAAATTGACGGGACTGCGTGCCAGAACGGTCCAGATCGCCGAGAGCACAACGATCGCCGTGCCCAGCAAGAGCACGAACCGCGTCCCCCGCCGACTGACGAGCAAGCCCGCAAGCGGCATGGCCAGGCCATAGCACAGCATGCCGATGGCCACGATGCCTGCGAGCATGCTGCGGGTAAAGCCAAGATCTTCGGCCATCGGCAGGAAGAACGGCCCGATTCCCATACGCATGCCCACCGTGAGCATGGTCAATACGGCCGATGCCGCCACGATGTTCCAGCCGAAATACCACCTGGCGGTGGGCGTATCGTTCATCAAGGCTCTCCTCCGAGCGTCTTATCGTATGCCTGCCCCACCCATCCGGAAATGGATCGACGGCGCGGCTTATAGCGTCGGGTTATGAGTTTATGCCTTTAGCGAGATACCTGCCTTTTCCAATAGTGATGCGGGTGTTTGGACGGCGCGTGACCAGACGTATGCCGCCTGGTCGCAGGCTGCCGATGGCGCTACTGGCCCGACGCACCGACACCGGCACCCGCACCAGCACCAGTCCCGGCCCCAATGATCACGCCAGGTCTTAACCTGATCCGCTGGTCGCCCCCGCAGGCGAGCTGCCGCCAGGAATGCTGACTACACGAAGCGACAGGCCTTCATAGGGCTCCAGACGAACCAGAAGCTTGCCATCTTCGGACAGATCGCCTTCGATGGTTTCATTCAACATGTCGACCACCGGCCCGGGCGCGACGTTTTCCAGCTGAATGATCTCCTCGATCGGCTCTGCACTGAAGTTCAGCGCCGTCACCTGCACACCACGATTGGCCGGCAGATCATGCATCATGATCAGCAGTCCTGGCGCGGTGACGTCAGGAATGGGCAGCTGGCGGCTCGCAGCAATGCCATAGGCGTGGCGAACCGACAGCATGTGCTTGATGCGGCTGGCGAACGAACCGGGATCACTCATTTGGCTGGTAAGACTGCCATACAGCGATCGGGCCTTGGCAATGCCTTCCGATGACTCGGTCGCCTGCACATTCGTGTCGATGAGATCATAGGCACCGCGCTGAATCCAGCGGGTGTCGCCTTCGGCCATGCGATCCTGGACCGCTTCGGGCGGCAGCGGTAGCGCACCGACCAGGTCCCAGCCCGACATGGCGAACACCCCCGGCTGCAAGGCGTTGAACATTGCCATCAGCAGGTGGACCCGCTTGATGCGTTCGATATCGTCCTCGGTCAGCGCATCCAGATCGCGTAGTCCCAACGCTGCTGCGGCCACGCTGGCCGAGGTGCAGGCCACGCCATTGGTCACAAAGCGCAGGTTATAGGGGGCATGCTCACCACTGAGCTTCTCATACATCGTCTCGCGAATGTGCTCGCGCAGAATGGCGCCGGGCAGGGTCTGCCCGTGATACGTGAACATCGTGGCGGCATGCAGCGTCCAGAAATGCACCAGTTCGAGCGTGAGTTCGTCGTGGTTCTGCAGGGCATGGATCAGTGAAGCCGGATCAATACCGTATTGATGAACCATGCGCAGCATCAGCCGCAGGAACTCGGTGTCACCTGTCAGCACGGCATGGTGATAGGCGGGCCGCGTAATGAAATCGTAGGACAGATCCGCACCGCCTCGTGACATGGCGGCAATGTCATCGACGGTCAGATTCAGCTCCTGGAAACTGAAACCACCCGCTTTGCGGATCATGCCGCCCAGTATCTGGTTACCCACGATCGACAGCGGGTGGCTTTCCGACCAGGCGTTCTCGCCCGCACGACGCTCCACGCCCAGGAACCCGTTTGCATCCAGACGCAGCCCGCGCGCGCCCATGACGTCCAGGCAATGCAGTGCATCGCCCACGATCAGCTGCTGGGCGGCAAAGCTAGGGTCCAGCCAGTTCAACGACGGTTGGCCCGCCTTGAAATAATGCAGATAAGCCCAACGGCGGGTCACGCCATCCACGCCGACCACCTCACCCGTGGCGCTCCAGTCAGTCTCTTT